>JAEUWI010000051.1 GCA_016791475.1 Candidatus Hydrogenedentota bacterium | reverse complement strand
GCCCAAAAATCCGCATCAAAATCAAAAAAACGACCTACAAGCGCGATGGCTCCCCGGGTGGTGAAATATCCGGGCTAGGGTATCCCGCGTCATCCGGAGGCTTGACTGCAGCTCGTCGACAACCGAGTCCCGCTCGCTTTGTTCGATCCGCTCCAACACGAGCCATGTCAATGTGAGCGCGAACCCGGCAACGTCCGTGCCACCGGCCGTGACCAGCAGTCGCATTCGGCCCACGCTTCCGTGGGCGCCCCAGCGGCGAGTGGAGAAGAGAAACAGGGCGGCCAGCGCGAGCGCCGCCACGAACCCGGAAAGCGCCAGTTCGTACACCAGGGCGCGGGGGGTGGTATCGGAGGAAGGAGCGGCCCAATGACGCGCGTCCGCGCGGGGGGAAAGGGGCGCGGCCGCCAGGTCGGCGTCGGCTCCCACGTCGTACGACCACGGCACATGCCCCCCAGAGAAGTCCGTCGCCGGCACAGCCGCGCAAAAGGTCCGCGAATCACCCGCCAGGGCGTCCAGCGCCACAGCCCCCGGAACAAGTAGAACAAGCAACAGGAGGGCGGAGAGGCGGTAGAACCGCATCACGTCGCAATTGAACGAGAACCAATTGCGTGCAGAAGTCATGGCCACTCCAATAGCCCGCGGATACATGGCATTGGTGCCAGGCACCCAGGCCCCAAGATCCCACCCCCATCGATTCTCGCACGCCCGGCGGTCAAAGTCAATTACAGGTGCGCCGGGAGCAGGGTCCTATAGAGTATGTTCTCTGCGCCCATGTGTGCATCAGGTGAGTAAGAGCGAAATCGGTGATTCAGCGAGCAACTACATCCCTTCGCGCAGCAATCATACAATACTTCGTATTCGTGGTGAAGCACGAAACCGAGCCCCGGGGCAGCACCAAGTCACTTAAGGTGGCATCCGAAGTACGCCCGTTTCCTCCGTCCTGCCTGCGACGTCTACCTGATCGAACTCAGGGCTCGATGGTGAAGGTCGCATTGCTCGCATCGAACAGGGTCGGCGTGGCGGCTGAGATGACCTCGATTGTCCAGCCGGGCCCGTAACCGTAGGTGGCCGGGATGTTCCAAATGTAGCTTCCGTCGTTGGGGGTTCCCCCCGCGAGGGTGCCGCTGTAGGCGCCCCTCCGGATCACAATCTTGATGGTGGTGCCAACATTGCCGGTCGATTCCCACCGGATTTCATGGGAGGTGCCCCGGCGGATTATCTCGCCGCCATTGGGCGACAGCAGGGTGAGGCTATCCATGGGGGGCGGCGTGGCAATCGTAAAGTTGGCGTCGCTGCTGTCGTACAGCGTCGGAATCGCGACGGAACTCACTTCGATCCGGTAATCCGTTCCGGGGAACTGCGCCGACGGTACGGTCCAGTTGAAACTTCCGTCGTTGTTCGTGGAAGAGGTTACGGTGTAGGTCTGGCCCGCGCTTCGGGCGACGATTTTCACGCTGTCGCCCGCCGGGCCCGTGGAGTTCCAGGTGATGGGGAGGACAGCTCCCTGAAGGTAAGATTCGCCGCCATTCGGGGTCGTCACCGTAATCGAAGCAGGCGCCGTGATGGAAAAGGTGGCGTTGCTGCTATCCAGTACAGCGGGAAAGGCTACCGAGCTCACCTCAATGGTGTAGTCGGCCCCGGCGAGTTGCGCGGAGGGGATAGTCCAGTTAAACGCGTTATCATTGTTCGTGGATGGGGTCACGGTGAAGGTCTGGCCTGCGCCGCGGGCAAGGATTTTTACGCTGCCGCCCACCGCCCCGGTGTAGTTCCACGCGATCGGCAGGACGCCCCCCTGGAAGTAGGACTCCCCGCCGTTGGGGTTCGTCACTGTTATCGTGGCCGCCGTCAGAATGGTGAAGGCGGCGTTGCTCGTGTCGCCGATGGCCGGCAGGGAGGTGGACCGCACCTCGATGATGTAGTCGGTTCCCGGCGTCTGGGCCGTGGGCACGGTCCAGTTGAAGCTGCCGTCGTTGGCGGTGGATGCGGCCACGGTGTAGGTCTGCCCCGCGCTCCGGGCAAGAATCTGTACATCGGCGCCGGTCGTTCCCGTTGTGGTCCAGGCGATGGGGAGGACCCCGCCCTGAAGATAAGATTCGCCGCCGTTGGGCGCGGTCACGGTAATACTTGGCGGCGAGGCAATCGTGAAGGCGGCGTTGCTGGTGTCGCCGATGCTCGGCAGGGAGAGGGACCGCACCTCAATGATGTAGTCGGTCCCCGGCGCCTGGGCCGTGGGCACGGTCCAGTTGAAGCTGCCGTCGTTGGCGGTGGATGCGGCCACGGTGTAGGTCTGCCCCGCGCTCCGGGCAAGAATCTGCACATCGGCGCCGGTCGATCCCGTCGTGGTCCAGGTGATGGGGAGGACCCCGCCCTGCTCATAAGACTCGCCGCCGTTTGGCGCGGTCACCGTGAGCGTCGACGGCGGGGCAATAGTGAAGGCGGCGTTGCTGGCATCGCCGATGCTCGGCAGTTCGACGGAGCGCACCTCAATGTTGTAGTCGGTCCCCGGCGCCTGGGCTGTGGGCACGGTCCAGTTGAAGCTGCCGTCGTTGGCGGTGGATGTGGCCACGGTGTAGGTCTGCCCCGCGCTTCGCGCAAGAATCTGCACGTCCGCGCCGGTCGTTCCCGTGGTGGTCCACGCGATAGGGAGAACCCCGCCCTGAAGATAAGATTCGCCGCCATTCGGCGCGGTCACCGTGAGCGTTCCACTGGGCAGGGTGTTCACCAGACTGAAGAGGCCGTTGCTCGTATCGGTGATGGCCGGTGCGAGAACGGCGGTGATCTCGATGTAGTAGTCCGACGCCACCGGGCTGCCGGGCATCCAGTCAAAGCGCCCATTGTTTGCCGTGACGCTGGTGACATTGATGACCGAGGCGCCCCGTCGCAGCGCAATCTTGACCGCGCCACCGATATTGCCGGTTGTGCTCCACGTGATCGGATAGGAGACATTGCGAAGGATGGACTCGCCGCCGTTGGGTGAAAGCACGGTGATCGTTCCGGCCAGTGGCTCCGTCCCAACGACGGTGAACGGCGCATCGCTGCTATCCAGGATGGTCGGGTTGGCCAGTGAACTGATCTCGACGGTCAGTCCGCTTACGGCTGGAAAATTCATTGGCACCAGCCAATCGTAGGCCCCGTCGTTCGGTGTGATGGACGAGAGCACCGCGCTGAAGCTCCCCTTCCGAGCGACGATTTTCACGTTGGGTCCGATGTCGCCCCGGCTGTTCCAGGTAATTGGCTGCAGCGTGGCCCAGGGAATCACCTCGCCCCCATTGGGACGGGTCACCGTGATGGTATCCAGAATAGGCGGCGTATCGCTCTCAAAGGCGCCAATGTCGTAGTTGGATCCGTCGCCCGTGACCGAACCGAGGCCATCGCCGTCGAAGCCGCGCGGCGTACCGTCGAAGTCCTCCACGACCGCGCCATCCGCCGGGCCGCTGGTATCGAGTCCCGCGTCGATGGCCGTCGAATCCAGCTCCAGGTGGTAGTCGGCCAATTGGTAGCTCTGGCCCGATAGAATCCACGAGGACTGGTCGCCCCGGACTTCGATGGCGTTCGATGTGTTGTCCTGGATGAGGAGCTGAACGGTCCTGTCCGCGGAAAGCGCGATCAACTGGCCCCGCAGCGCACCGGGCACAAAGGTGGCCGCGCCATCGGTCAGCGTGCTTCGCCCCGTGGTGGCGTTGTAGGAAACGGCCGCGGTCCAGGCGCCTTGGGGCATGGTGAAGTCGGAGGGGCCGTCAACATTACCACTCGCGCCGACAACTCCCGCGTTGATGGCGGTGGCGCCGTTGCGGATCACGGGGGCGCCGCTCACAAACTGGTAGTAGTCGCCCTCCGAATTTCCATCGAAGAGGCAATTTTCCATCACGAGTCCGGTGCCGTTGGCATAGTCGACCACGGCGTAGTTTCGGTTGCCCGCGAAGAGGCAATTGACAAAGACGGGCGTACCCGCCAGAACTTCCACGCCGCCGCCGCCGTTGGCACCCGCGTCGTTGTGCGCGATGGTGGTATTGGAAACCACCGTGCCCGCACCCCCGCCGATGCTGAGTCCGCCCCCGCCCATCTGTCCCGCATCGTTGCCACTGATAACGCAATTGGCGATGAGGGCCGTGGCCGCGTCCCCGATGAACACACCGCCGCCCGCGCCCCGGTTGCCGCCGATGACACAGCGCTCTATCAGGGGCGCGCTCGCGCCGCCTGCGTAGAGCCCGCCACCTTCGCCGTCCGTGTAGTTTTCGGCGATGGTCGTACTTGATATTACGGGACTCGCGTCGATCAGCCGGATACCGCCGCTTCCATTCGTGCCGGCCGTATTGCCGATCACGGTGCAGTTGGCAATCTCCGTGGTTGAATCGAGGCCCACGCCCAATATGCCCGCGCTGTTCGCCGGGCCGCTTGCCGGGGCGTATGCACCCGTCACGGTGAATCCGTCGAGAATGACATTTACAACGCCATTCAGCACCACGACGTTGGGTGCCGGACCGCCGCTGACCGCGATAGAGGCGTCCAGCACCGTCGTATGGGTTTGAATATCCCGGGTCCAGGCGCCCGCCTGATACCCCCCAATCAGATGTTCGTGGCTGTCGGCCATGAGCGCGCCGCCGCCCGTGCGCAAGTGGCGGTATGTGCCTTTGGCCACGCGGATAGACACCGTGTTTGCCGCGGTCCCGCGGACCGCCGCCACGGCCCGGGCGATAGTGGCCCAGGGGTGGGCCTGTGTGCCGAAGCCGCTGCTGTCGCTGCCCGACGCGCCATCCACGTAGACGCTCGAAAGGACCGATGCGCTGCTGGACGGGTTCGTGCCCCCGTCTACTTCCGTGCCGTCCGGAATACCGTCGCCGTCGGTGTCGGCAAGCAGCGGGTTAGTGCCGAGGCCCACCTCCTGACCATCGCTCAGCCCGTCGCCGTCCGTGTCGGACTGGAGCGGGTTGGTCGTGCGCGTCACCTCGTCGCCATCGTCAAGCCCGTCTCCATCCGTATCCGCCACCAGGGGATTGGTGCCCCGCGCCGCTTCCTCCGCATCATCGAGTCCGTCGCCATCGGTATCCGGCGAGGGACTGCTGGTGGATATGGTCAATTTCGCCCACTGTATACCCCAGCGATTGGAAACTTCGGCGTACTGCTGCAGTGCCCAGATCGAGGCGCCGTTCAGCGGATCGGGATAGATGCCGCTGTAATCGCCCCAACGCGGTCCGGTGTAGGGGCCGGCGCCCGCGCGGAACTTCTGGTAGCCATCCAGCGTCCCCGGCAGGCTCGACGGAGTGCGCCAGGCGTAGAAGGCCCCCACATACTCCGTGGGCGAACTTCCCGAGCAGGCCAGCATCATCACACCCTGGTTGTTGACTACCAGACTGGGATAGTAAAAGGAACGCTGCGCCGCGCCGTCGTCCAGCGCGCCCTGCTGTTCGGTGATGCCCGTTGCCGGATCCAGGCACCACCACTTGGCCCCGGTTCTCACGGCGCCGCCGGCTGGAAAGCCCGCGTTGTGGCAGGCCCAGATACGGCCGTCGCGATATACGGCGGAGAGCAGGCGGTCGTCGTTGGTCTCGATGGTCGCCGTGGATCCCAGTTGGGGGGCGTTGGGGAGGGATGTGGACCACGGATCGCCCAGCGCCGCAAAGGGCGCGGCCAGAAAGGTCGAAGCCCCGAGGATTCCGCCGAGGGTGAAAAGCTGGATCCGCCCCTGAGAAAACAAGTTGGCCGAACCCGTGCGCACCACATACTGGGTACTCACGTCGGCATCGAAGGTGCACACGGGCACCAGCGTGCCTCCCGCGTTCGTAACCTTGAAAGTCTCTCGGGTCAACGCGCCGCCGTCCAGCGCCGAGGCCTTGTTGATCCGCCAGAATTGCACACCGGTGAAGGTGTCGTCGGACACGCGGAACATGTTCCCCGTGACGGTGATCTCGTCGAAAGTAAAGCCCAGATTCCCGTAGTCCAGCCAACTTAGGTTGGCGGGATCCGCATCCAGAACCCAGCGGTGCCAGATTCCCGTCGGATCACTGTTTGCGCTGACGGCCAGCAGCAGGCTCGAGGAGGCGCTGCGGCGATCACCGCACGTGATCATGATGTAGCGCCCGCTATGGGGATCATAGTAACTGCGCGGGTCAAAGGCGTCAACCACCCCCAGGTCCTGCCAGAAGGCCAGAAGCGTAATCGAACTGATCACGTTGCCCGAACGATCTTGAATGCGAACGCTGCCGTTGGTTGCCAGCAACAAATGATTGGGGCCCACCGCGCCGTTGGTATCCGGCGGCAGGGAAGTGCCCGGGGCGATTGCGGGAAAGCTCTCGGCAACGACCGGGGCCTCCAGTTGGGAAGGTTGACTCCAAGCCGAAAAGGAAAGCCCTGTGGTCGCGCAGAGAATCAAAAAAATAGCGGCGGCGCGAAGATCGAATTTTAAGCTGCTCATCAAGTGAGGTTTCCAGTCCACCAGAATTTAAGGGCGGAGTATAGCACAGATTACAAAAAAAGTGCCCAAATTCTGTGCATCGGGTTCGTGTTGGATCGGGTCGCCAGGACGGTTCCGGATCTGCGGTGGGAACAACAAACCCGAGCATGCCAGTGGGAGCGCGAAGCACGCGGTAAAGGCTGCGCCGCCCCCGGGCGGAGAGCGGCGCGGCCATCGGTTCAAACCGGTAAATCTATCTGACGCCTCAGGTCATCGTGCATCCAATCGGAGTTTCCCCTTCTCCTTCGCCCTCGCCTTCCCCTTCGCCTTCACCCTCGCCCGCCGTGGGGTTCGGATTGACAAAGGAGGCCAGGGCCATACCCGCGGGGATCTCGAAAATGGGGTCGTTGAAATCGGCGCCAAAAACCGCCTCGGGGCTTTCGCCGAACCAGTCTTTGATGACGTTGGAATAGATGGAACGGAAATCGACTTTGTGGGCGAGGTTGCCGCGCAGGAGCGCTTCCTCGCTCAGGTCGGGCTGGCCGCCATAAACGCCGCCCTTCACACCGCCGCCGAAGGCCATGATGGCGCTCGCGCCGCCATGATCGGTGCCCATGCTGCCGTTCTCATCGATGCGTCGCCCGAACTCGCTGAACGTGAGCACGAGGACCTTGTGCAGATTGCCGGTGTCGCGCAAGTCGCTGAGAAAGGCGTTGAGCGAGTTGTTGAAATCGCCCAGCAGGTTTGCGTGCTCGCCGTAAGCGGTGTTGCCGTCCGTTTGATTGGCGTGGGTGTCGTAGCCGCCCTGGCTGCAATAGTAGATCTTGGTGTTGCGTCCCGAGCGGATGAGCTTCGATACATTGCGAAGACCCTGTCCGAGACTGTCGCCGGGGTACTCGCGCAGGTCGGGTGTTTCGCTTGCCTGGTTGAATTCTTCCACCGTGGCCTCGACGACATTCTCCACGCGCTGGATATAGTCCAGATCCGAGCTGGGGACGTTGAGTCGGTTGAAGGCCGAGAGGTAACGCGCCAGCAGGCCGCCGTCATCGGGCAGATAGAACTCGTTCAGGTCGCTCACACGGGGCGGCAGGTAGAGGTCGCTTCCCGCGAGGGTATTGGGCAACTCGTAGGTGTTGAGGGCGAGCATGGACAGGGCGGGGATGTCCTCGGGGTTCACGCCGGCGCAGGCGTTGTCGAAAAAGCGGGCAATCCAGCCCCGGCCATCGGGCACGGTAACGCTGCCGGGGGAGGCGCCAAACTCGTAGTAGTCCGTGGAGAGGAAGTGGGAGAGATTGGGATTGGGGTAGCCCACATTCTGCAGCAGGGCCATATAGCCGTCGTCGTACCAGTTCTTCAAATCGCCCATGCGCGGGTGGAGCGCATTCAGGCCGTCGCCCAGTTCATGGTATTCGCCGGTGATGCCGATATTCGGTCGGGCGATGTAATAGCGATCATCCTGATAGGGGATCACGGTATTCAGTCCGTCGTTGCCGCCGCCCATCTGGAGCAGCACGAGGATGCGGTCTTCGAATTCGCCCGCGCCGAGGCCGTGGGCGGATTTGGCCACCCAGACGGGCACCGTGGCCGTTGCGCTGATATAGGCCAGACTGCCGAGGCTGGCTTTCATAAAATCACGTCGTGAAAGTTTCATGGATCGGGTTCTCCCTTCGTTGCGTGCTGGGCGCGATGTTCCGGTTGGGGTTACTTCATCTGCCACATGGGGAGGGACATCATGAGAAAGATGAGCCCGCGCACCTGGCGCCGGAAGCGGTCGGGCGGCCAGTCGGATTCGGCCGCCTGCTCGTTGAGAAACGTTATCATGCCTTCTTTGGCGCCCGGTGCCCACCGATCGATGTCGTCCTGAATAATGGCTTTCAGGAAGTAGTCCCGGAGCCCTTCGTAGTCTTCCGGGTCCAGTACGCCGCCATTGATGACGGTGAGATCGTCAATCGCCTCCTCGGTGACGAAGCGCGAGGTGGTGCGCTCGAGAAACTGGTAGCGATTGAGGAGATACTCCGCATTGATCCAGGGGCGGCCATGGCGCCAGCCCGAGACGTTGGGCGGGCTGAACAGGGTCATGCCCATGTTCCGCATGCGGTCGATGGGCGCATCCCACCAGAATCCCCGTTCGTAGTCGAAATCCTCCGGGGCAATACCGACGGCGGCCTGGGACATGCGCAGCCCGGCCACGCAGAAGTCCGCCGGGGTCTTGGTGATGGTGAAGAAGTTGTCCGTATCGTAGAAGAGCTTCGACAGAAAGAGCCGCCGCATGCACGCGCGAAGGTCATAGGGGTAGCGGCGCTGCGGATAGGGGGCGCCGTCGCTGCCGCGCATGTAATCGGCCAGTTCCAGCACGGCGGGATCCGGCGGATCGAGGGTGACATTCTGGTTCAGAAACCAGCGAAGGATCTTCCACGACATGTAAACGGCCGCGGCGGGAAGGTCATTGTAGGGGGCGGAGAGGCCGCTGACATTGGGGTTGACACTGACGCGGGCAAGAATGAGGTCGACAACCTGGATCAATTCGCCGCCGGCGTTGTCCTCGGTGACCGTGAGGCCAAAGACGTTCTTGTCTCCCGACGCATGGTTGCCCGCGCGGAATCGGTAATCGAAGGCATCCGGCGAGCCGTCGTCACGTATGCCGTCCAGGGTTTCCCCGGTCAGGCACTTGGCAATTTCGCGAACGTCTTCTTCGCTGTAGTTGTCCACGCCCATGGAGAACAGCTCCATGATCTCGCGGGCATAGTTTTCCTGGGCCCGGCCTTCGCCCACGCCGTTGAGCCAATTGTCGAGGTAGATCAGCATGGCCGCATTGCGCGATATCTGGATCAGCGTCTCGCGGAAGTCGTCGAGACCGATCTGGCGCAGGAGCCGGTTCTGCTCCAACAGGAGATCGCACGTGGCCTGGTAGGAATCGATACTGGGTTGATAATCACCCACGACCTGGCGCACCTTCCCAAATTCGGATACGAAGTGGTCGTGCAGGAAGAGGTTGAACTGCTCCTGGAAGGGTTGGGATGTATAGAACATCCGGTAGAAAAGATGGGCTTCCAGATGGCG
This sequence comes from Candidatus Hydrogenedentota bacterium, assembly GCA_016791475.1. Taxonomy (NCBI): domain Bacteria; kingdom Pseudomonadati; phylum Candidatus Hydrogenedentota; species Candidatus Hydrogenedentota bacterium. The sequence continues at coordinate 43,245 of JAEUWI010000051.1, read as the reverse complement.
GTCATAGCGCGGAGACTTGACCTCGGCCTCCGCCGGGGGCTCCTCCTCGCCCTCCGCACGATTCGGGAGGCCCGCAATCGGCCCGCCCCAGCGTCCGGGGCCCGAAGGCGCGTCCAGGTTCGGATCTTCCGGCTGTATGTCCAAAAGACTGTCGACTGCGGCGTAAAGGGCGTCCTGGGTGCCGTCGCCCACCGCCACCGCCAGCTCGGCCGCTGTGGCGCCGAAAGCCGCGCGCCGCCAAAGATGGGCGGCCTCCAAATCAGACCAATTTCCATCTTCACCCACACGATACTCGTCCAGTAACGCCATGGTACTCCTCCCGTGGTCGGATCTCCGACCTTATGCAGATGTTGCACCCCCGATTCTGGATTTCGAACGTCGTCATCCGCCCTAATCATATGGGGAAAATACCCCATGTCAAGTGGCGAAAAATATCATAAGGGCGCAATTCTCGAATTTGGTGGTGCCGGAAATTTGTCGATTTTCTGTGTTGCCGGCGCGCGAAGTAAAGAATTTACTGTAAATATGCGGGAAGGACGCGTTGGAGAGGCCGTCAGGGGTGAACTTGAGAAATATCGCCCCGGTGCAGAAAAATTACGTGCGGGGGTGCGTCCACACCGGGATACAGGCGCAGAACGCCTCGACCGGGAGAGGAGTGCCGTGGGGGCGGCGAGCGCCGAATTTCAGCTTGCCATTGCAACGCGCTTGATGGTGTCGTCAACCTCGCCCTTGTTCAGGAAGCCGATGTTGAAGGCATCGATGCAGCCGAGTCCCATCACGAAGCTGAGACTGCTGTCGATCTTGTCGGCGATTTGTCCTTCGCCCAGGATCTTCATTCCGATCATGCCCTTGCCATTGTCGTGGGCAGTTTTCAGTACTGCGGTGACTTCCTCCGGGGTTCCGTCCATCTTCACGCCGTAGGGGTTGATACGATTCAGCATGATATCAACCCAGTCGAGGGAGGCCGCGGTCTTCATGGCATCCAGATTGTGGCAGGAGACGCCCAGAGCACGGATCTGACCCTTTTCCTTGGCCTTGGACAATACTTCCATGCATGGCGCGAGGGTCTCGTTCCAATTGCCTTCCGTCATGCAATGAAGCAGCACAATATCGAGATAGTCCGTTTCCGCCTCCTTCAGAAAGCGCTCCACATCGGCCTGGGTCTCTTCGGCGGTCTTGCTGGTGGTCTTGGTCAGCAAGGTCAATTCGTCGCGCTTCATCCCCGCCTTCTTCTTGGCTTCCGCCATGTACGGGTGGGAGCCGTACATGTCCGCCAGGTCAAAATAGCGGATGCCCTGTTCGTGCGCATGGATCAGCGTATCCACGAAGACATCCTTGCCCGCACGAATCTGTGCGGAGTCCTTGTTCCAGGACACGGTCCCCGTCCCCATGCCGAGGAGCGTCGTGGTGATGCCGGTCTTGCCCAGGGTGCGGGTGGTGGTGGCGGTGAGGGCCTTCACTTCGGCACGGCTGGCGCCTGAATACATTAAAGAGGCGGCGAAAGCCCCGGCCGAAGTCTTCATGAAAGTGCGGCGGTCGATGGAGCGCATGGCGGACATCCTCCGAGGGTTGCGAGCGGCATCCGAATCGAATTGAAGCAATTGTTTCCACTCTACGCCATTCGAGGCGTAACATCAAGTCAAGTTCTCCAGGGATGTATCCTATGGAGACGAATACTGTTTCTAAACTATACAATCGCGTCGTTTTCGCCTTAAAGTTGCATGATTCACCAAGCGGCAATCTTCGTAATCGCGTCGTGTAACGACTTAGACCGATTGGCACGACAGTTGCACTCCGAATAGCGAAGGCGCGATGTGTGTAATTGGATCGGCTGACGCGCCGCCGAAGGCAGGAGGATTGTACGATGAGCGGAAAGGTACCCCCGAACCTTGGGTTGAAGCTGGCGGCGGCCTGGCTCATTGCCACGGGCTTGATCGGTCTGGTGAATCTCACCTTCGCCGGTCTGGCGGTGCTCATGTCTGTGCTGGCGCTGGCCGCCGGCCTACTCATTCTTGTTGAGCGTTAGGAGATAGTATTATGCCTTGCCTGATGATTTTGATCGGAGCCTTCTTCCCCCGCGTCGTGCTGGTTCTCGTGTGGCTCACGGGCTATGGCGCCCGGGCCTTTGATTCCACGATTGTGCCCCTGGCGGGATTCTTCGTCATGCCCTACACCACCCTGGCCTACGCCATCGCCATGAACGAAGTGGGGGCCGTCCATGGCCTCGGTCTCGCGCTGGTGATCGTTGGCGTCGTATTTGATTTGGGCGGCTGGGGCGGCACCCACTCGGGCTACAAGCACCGGCGAGGTCGGGGATAGCTCAACAGGATGTCGGTAGCGTTTCACTGTTGCCGCATGGGCCAACGTCAGAGCCTTTCATATGCCTGAAGAAAAGCCCGATGGGTCGCGCTGCCAAAGAGGACGAAGCGGACGAGTTCAATTTCCCCGTGGCTCTCCAGAACGCTGGCAACCGTGCCCAGGGCGATCCATGCCGCTTCTGGAATGGGATAGCCATACACGCCGCAACTGATGGCCGGGAAGGCGATGGTCTTGAGAGCGTTTTCAAGGGCGACCTCGAGACTGCGACGATGGCAGCGGGCAAGCAGCTCGGGTTCGCCCTGCTGGCCGCCGCGAAAAATCGGCCCCACGGTGTGAATAACGTGTTTCGCGGGCAGATTGCCCCCCGTGGTGATCTTGGCGTCTCCAGTCGCGCAGCCGTGGAGCTTGCGACAGGCCTCCAGAATGGCGGGACCGCCCGCGCGGTGAATTGCACCGTCAACACCGCCCCCGCCGAGGAGGCTTTCGTTGGCGGCGTTGACAATCGCGTCGACGTGTTGGCGGGTTAAGTCGCCTTCGACAATTTCGATTCGGGCACGGGGCATGGTATCGGGATTCCTTGTCCCGTAGTTGCGCGTGGAGCTTCCCACTGCTTCACTGATCGGGAGTGCGGTTATGCGGGCGTCACTTCTCGTCGTTACGCCATGCGACCCCATCGGAAGGTCATTGGTTCCAGATTCCGTCCCACCGTTCCAGCGGTCGAACATCGGGAATCGGGATTTCATTTTCGCCCGGCCATTCCGGGCGCAGCAAGATCGAGAGGGTGACGGATTCCGCGCCCGGAGGAACGGTGGCGATCAATCGGCTTACCCCCTTGTTGGTTCGCTGCGGTTCGGCTTGCTCCGCCGATTCCGTCGTGAAGATCGCGTTTTCCGGAGAGAGAATGCGGGCCTCGAGACGTTTTCCGTTCTGGACCAATGTGGCGGCTCCCGGTTCTGAAATGGTAATCGCCGCATCCGTCGTCATGCCCCACGTGATTGAGGCAGGCGCCTTCAGCGAGAATTCGTCCTGCACGATCAGGGCTCTCCGATTCGCGATGGCCGCGACGCCCCGCGCCACGGAATGGGTTTGGGCCGAGTAGGCGCCGCTGAGGTCGAGGATGGCAAAGGCACAGCCCGCGTTGCTCCCCGCGCGGGTGATGTCCGCCTTGCCTGAATGGTCCTGACCCTGGCCGTCGATCAGGGGTACATTGTGACTCTGAGAACTATTGCGGTAGTAGGTCCATCGCTGGCCTCCGGGTTTCCGATCAAAATACCCCGGCAGGTTGTAGTCGTCCGACCCGAGGTCCCGTGCCCAGCGCACCCCCAGTGCGTCCATCTCGAAGTTGCCCAGATCCAGATGGCCGTGATTGACCTGATTATAGCCTCCTTTCACCCCGACAAACAGCGCATCGGGATCTTCCCAGTCGCTTCGCGTTACCGCCACGGGCACACTACCCCGGAAGACCCGGTCTCGGGGCGGCGCGGCGGAGGCGCCCGCCGGCTTCGGCACATACCAGATCAGGTGCAACGCCTCGGCGGGTTCCATCTCCAGCATCGCGTGCTCCAGAGAAGCCACCGCGGGCAGGTCGTAGGTCTTTGCGAGCCAGAAAAGGGCCGGCATCGGCTTGCGCAGGCTGTTCTGGCTGCAATCCGCGAAATTCAGCAGGAGGCCGGTTGGCCCGGTCGTGAGGAGCGGGAACCAGGCCGTTTCTCGAAGTCCGGGCGTCTCACCCAGCCCGAAGTCGGTCCCCAGGGCGGAGCGGAGCGCGGCAATGCCGTAGGCGGTGTAGCGTGTGGCGTAGTGCCAATAGGCCGGCCCTTCGCTCCAGACCCCTTCCGGCCCGTAGGAGGCCAGCGCGATCGGCAGGGAGGTCACTGCTTTGGGAACGAAGGAACGGGCGTAGTCGGGATCGGTTTCGGCAACGGCCAGAGCGCCGATCAGCAAACCGCTGTTGCAAACCTGATTCCAGTTGAACTCCGATCCGACCCACCACGCATCACCGGCGTAGGCCGCCACGCCCGCCTCAAGGCCATGGCGGATGAGTCCAGCCCTGATTTCGGTGCGCGTGGGTTCATCCATCGCGTCATAGAGCCAGTCATAGCCGATAGCCACCGCATGGGTCATCTCGGCCACGTCGAGGAAATGGGACGGATTCCAGTCCGGGAAAGCGCAAACGGTCTTGAGATTGGCGATGGCCGCTCCGGCATAGGCTTCGTCGCGGGTCCAGCGCCAGGCGAAGGCCAGTGCATAGACCCGATCCAGACAATCGCGGCTGACCGCCAGGAGCCGGGGGCCTTTGAGTTCATGCTTGAGTGCCGGGGCCTGCTGGTAGGTCAGGGCCTGATCCTGAACCTGGGCCCACATGCGCTCGAAGGCTGGGTCGTCCCGGGTCCGCACCTTCAGGGCCGCCAGCGCCGCATCATCCAGGAGTAGCCTCGGATGGCCCGGTTTCAGCGTCGCAAGCGGATCGCTCTCCACACCTCGGGCCGGCGCTATCGGGACACTCCAGAGCAGGAGCAGCATGCCTAGTCGAAGCAGTGTGGATTGCAGAGGTTTCATGATGGTGCCGATGCTCCGGGAGATTCGCAGGAAATTCGGGGAAAGCCCGATGTCGAAGCGATTAAAGCAGGCCCGGAGGCGCCGGTGCAAGCTGTGGCGGCAATACGTCATTGTGGTTTCTTTACGGGTTGCGTATACTTGCGGCACGGGAGGGTTTACTCAGAGGTCACGACGGGTGCGTGGCGTGTGCGGCGGGTTCCCGAACCGGAACGAGCGGTATAGCGAGGCCGCGCCAGGCGCGGCCCACAGTCAGTCCTTGTACGGGCCTGCCGGAGTGTTGAATGAAGCTGAGTGACAAGCAGATCGATGCCCTCACCGAGGTGCTGAACGTCGGCATGGGCCGGGGAGCCGGGGTGCTCAAGACCATGCTCCAGTCCCACGTTTCCCTGCAGGCGTCACCCGTGCGGATCCAGGCGCTGGACGCCTATCTGGATCAGCTTCGGGGCTCGGGCCCCGATCACCTTTCCGCCGTGCAATTGGGTTATCAGGGCGCCTTTTCCGGCAAGGCGCAGTTGCTGTTTTCCACCGCAAGCGCGTCAAAACTGGTGACCGTCTTGACCCGGGAGGCGCTGGATTCGGACGATTTCGATCTGATCCAGGCGGGAACGCTCAGTGAAGTCGGAAACATTGTCATCAATGGCGTTCTGGGCACCATCAGCGGCATGCTGGGCCAGCACTTCGTCTATTCCGTGCCCACGTACCTGGAAGAGAAAGCCGAAAGCCTGCTCTGCACCCCGGATCGGGGCAAGGGCTACACAGTGATGCTGGCGCGCACCCGTTTTACACTTGAAGGTCATCAGATCGAAGGGGATTTACTGTTGCTGTTTGAAGTTGGAGCGCTCGATTCGTTGCTGGAGGCGCTGGGAGCCCTGATGCCTCATGAGTGACGCGGAACATCGGGAGCACGCAGAGTCAAATCGTTTTTCGTTGCTAAATCATGTGCCGGTCGGGGTGTGCGTGCTGAGTAGCGACTACCTGGTGGTTTTCTGGAACGAGTGCATGTCCTTCTGGACCGGTATCCGCGCGCGGGACATCCTCGGTCGCCCCATTACCCACTATTTTCCCCACCTGGGCGAGGCCCGCTACCGGAGCCGCATCGAAACCGTGTTTCAGGGCGGGCCACCGACGGTCTTTTCCTCCCAGTTGCACAAGCACCTCTTTCCCGCCGAGCTGGCCGGCGGAAAGATGCGGGTCCAGCAGACCACCGTCATGGCTGTTCCGGTTGGCGACGGTCCCGAGGCGACCGCCGAGGCCTGGCACGCCCTCATCACCGTGGAGGATGTCACCGAGCTGACCCGGCGCGTGCAGGATTACCGAACCATGCACCAGACCGCCCTTGAAGAAATGGAGCGGCGCAAGCTTCTGGAGGAAGACAAGGCGCGGATGGAGGAGCACGTGCGGCACATGCAGAAGCTGGAGAGCCTGGGGGTTCTCGCCAGCGGTATCGCCCACGACTTCAACAATCTGCTCGCCGTCATCGTGGGCAATTCCGATATTATCGCCGCGGAAGTGGGGGGCAGGCAGCTCATCGGCCACTGCAACATGGAAATCCAGAAAGCGGCCCAGCGCGCCTCCGATCTGGTCGCGCAGATGCTGGCCTACTCCGGCGGCGGCACCTTTGTCGCCGACGCGGTCGATCTTTCCCTCCTCATAGAGGGCATGCAGTATCTGCTGCGCTCGTCGGTGTCGAAGAAAGCAAGACTGGAGTACGCCCTGGCGACCGAACTGCCCGAAGTGGCGGGAGACGCCGCCCAGTTGCAGCAGGTCGTCATGAACCTGGTTACCAACGCCTCGGACGCCCTGGGCGAAGACAATGGGGATATCCGCATTGAGACGGGCCTGGTGGACGCCGACGAGGCCTACCTCGCTTCGCTCTACCTCGATGAACATCTTGCCCCCGGGCGCTACGTCTACCTCGAAGTGAAAGACACCGGATCCGGACTGGATGAAGCGGCGCTGGACAAAATATTCGACCCCTTCTTCACCACCAAATTCGCCGGTCGCGGGCTGGGCCTCGCCGCCGTAATGGGGATCGTGCGCGCCCACAAGGGCGGGGTGCGCGTGCTCAGCATCCCCGGCCAGGGTACCGCCTTCCGCATTCATCTGCCGCTCATGAATCCCACGGTCGTGGCGGAGAGCGTGCTGGATGACGCGGACCGCCTCGTGGAGGACAGCGACGGCGCCACCCGAATTCTTCTGGCCGACGATGAAGAAATGGTCCGGGTGCTGGGACAGCTTATTCTGGAGCAGCACGGCTATGTGGTGCTCACCGCATCCGACGGGGACGAAGCCATCGCCGCATTTCGGGAGCATTGCGACACCCTCTCGCTCGTGTTGCTGGACATGACGATGCCCCGTAAAAACGGCTATGAAGTCGCGGCCGCCATTCGCGCCATTCGCCGGGATACGCCCATCGTGCTGTGCAGCGGCTATGCGGACGTGGAGGCGCGGACGCGCTATGCGGATCTCCAGATGGACGGGTTCTTGAAGAAGCCCTATCGCATGAATGAGCTGATTCAAGTAGTCCAGCGGGTTTTGATGCAATTTCCCTTCTAGCGCACGGCAGACACTTGAACAAATATTCAGTATGTGCTAGGCTGTCTCACGAGGTGAACAGCCATGACGCTACGACTGATTGATGATGAAACCATCCCCGGGCGCGGAACCTGGTGGAATACGGAGAATCGCTTCGAGGAACGAAGCCTCGTGTATGAGTGCGACGACCAACCGGCCGGGCCGACGCGGGTCCCTACGGTTTTCCGCGAGGACAGTTCCAAAAGCATCCTCTGCCAGAACGACAGCCCGGATGTTGGCTTCGATTTCAGCATCAACCCCTATCGGGGCTGTGAGCACGGCTGTGTGTATTGCTATGCGCGCCCGACCCATGAATACATGGGCTACTCGGCCGGCCTGGATTTTGAGACCCAGATTTTTTACAAGCCCCGCGCGGCGGCCCTCCTGGAAGATGCCCTGGCGAAGAAGTCCTGGAAACCCGATGTTATCGCCCTCAGCGGTGTGACGGATCCCTACCAGCCTATCGAGCGTGAGAAACGGCTGACCCGGGGCTGTCTGGAGGTACTCTGGAAGTACCGCAATCCGACGGTCATCGTGACAAAGAACCGCCTGGTGACGCGGGATATCGATATTCTCGCCACCATGGCGGAGCAGGGCTGCGCCGGGGTGCTCCTTTCCCTCACCACCCTCGATCTGCGGCTCAACCGCATTCTGGAGCCCCGGAGTTCTTCCCCCCAGCAACGCCTGGACGCCATTCAGTCGCTACGCGCGGCGGGGGTGCCGGTCGGCGTCCTGGTGGCGCCGGTGATTCCCGGGCTGACCGACCACGAGATTCCCGCGTTGCTTTCAGCCGCATATGACGCGGGCGCCCGCCATGCGGGGTATGTGATGCTGCGCCTGCCCCACGCGGTCGCACCGCTCTTTGATGCGTGGCTGGAACAATACTATCCCGACCGCAAAGAGAAAGTACTGGGACGGCTCCGTTCGATGCGCGGGGGAGCCCTGTATCAATCCGCTTTCGGCGAGCGCATGCGGGGCACGGGATTTCACGCCGATCAGGTGGCCCATCTATTTAACCTGCTCCACAAGCGCCTGGGCTTCAAAGATGGCCCCATGCCCCTTCGGACTGACGGGTTTCGACCCGCTGGCGGCGAGCAGCTCGCCCTGTTTTGATCCCGCTCTTCCTGGCGCTCGCCCGAGTTAACCATGATTCGGATGCGCGGGGAAAAACTCGTCCCGAGTCGCGCCCGTTCAGCGAGGGGGGACCGCGGATTCCCGGCCGGTTGGTTCGGTTGAGGTGGAAGCTTCATTCAAGAGCGCCATTTGGGCCTTCGCGATGGGCAAGTGGGTTGCCACAATCGACTTCAAATCCGCCAGTCTTGCCGGAAGGGAAAGATAGTCGTCCATACCGGCTTCCAGGCAGCGTTCCCGCGTGCCCGCCATAGCGTCGGCGGTCATGGCGACGATGGGGACATGCATCACCTCGCCTTCCCAGGCCCGAATCTGTCCGGTCAGTTCCATGCCGCTCATGTCGGGAAGATTGATGTCCATCAGAATGAGGTCGAAAGATCGCTGGCCCAGAAGAGAGAGGGCCGCCGCACCGTTTGTCGCTATTTCGCAACGCAGACCCAAACGATCAAGCATGCGGCGCGCCACCTTCTGGTTCACCGGGTTGTCTTCCACCACGAGAATACTTCCCGCGTTACGCATGGTCTCGGCAATGGTGTACTTCGTCACCAGGCCGTCGTGGTGATCGCGACCGGTCGCGGCACGGCGGAGCAGGGCCTCAATACATCCGATGAGCTCGTCCCGCTTCATGGGCTTGGGCAGGTAACCGTCAAACCCCGCGCTGCGGAGCCGCTGGGCGTCTCCCCGCTGCGGGGCGGAGGGAATCATGACAAGGGCCAGCGGGTTGAACGCGGAATTGGCGCGTATCCGCTTTCCAAGCGCGGCGCCGTCCATCTCGGGCATGTGGAAATCGATGAGGGCGATATGGAAAGGATTTCCTTCATGCAACGCCGCGTTCAGCGCTTCAAGCGCCGCCTGGCCCGATCCCGCCTCGGCGGTCTGGTACCCCCAGCGCCGCAACAGCCCCTGAAACATAATCCGATTGGCCCGGTTGTCGTCGACAATAAGAATCCGGACCGACGCCGGGGCCCGTGCGACAGCCGGTTCGGACGTGTCCTCGTCCTTGCGTGCATCGCGGACCTGGACGGTAAAGGTGAAACGGGCGCCGCCATTCGGGCCATTCTTTGCCTGAATGGCGCCGTGCATGGCGATGACGAGCTGCCGGCAGATGGAGAGACCCAGTCCGGTACCGCCAAAGGTGCGCGTCGTGGACGCATCCGCCTGCGTGAAGGGTTGAAACAGGTATTCGACCATGTCCTCGGGAATTCCGATGCCCGTGTCGCTCACGGTAAAACGCAGGGTATAGCCCGATTCGGTCTGTGCTTCCAGATCGAGATGAACGGCCACTTCCCCGGCGTGGGTGAACTTGATCGCGTTGTTCAGGAGGTTCAAGAGGACCTGGCGGATCCGTCCCGGATCTCCACTGACGGTGCGGGGCAGCTCGGGGCTTACGACCACGGCCAGATTGAGCCCCTTCTCAATCGCGCGGAAACTCATGAGTTCCACGGCACTCTCGACGCAGGTCCGCAGATCGAAATCGATGTACTCGAGGTCGAGTCGACCGGCTTCCATTTTGGAAAAATCGAGAATGTCGTTGATGATCACCATCAGTGCCTCGGCGGAGGTCCACATGATGTCGGCAAACTCCTCCTGCTCCCCGGTCAGCGGAGTCTCGCGGAGCATTTCGAGCATACCGATAATCCCGTTCATGGGCGTTCGAATCTCATGGCTCATATTGGCCAGAAACCTGCTCTTGGCCTCGCTGGCCTGCTCCGCCGCGATGGCCATGGCGCGGGCCACGGATGCCGGGACGAGGGCCTCGCTATTGTCCACACCCGTGATGGCCGCCGCCGGGGGAGGGGCGTCCGCCCGCAGGACAATGACGATCTGGTCGCGCAGCGGCGCCGCGGAGGCTGTGACGCCTCGCTCGTCTTCCCCGCGGGATGGAGAAATTTGCAGGCTCTGCTTCGTTCTCGTCCGCAGGGTGGTCGCGAGCAGCGACTCCAGCGGCGCCAGCCATCCCTCGGGAACGAGATCAGGCAAGGTTTTCCCCGGCGTAGCGGTTCGAAGTCCGAAGAGGGGAGGGGAATGTTCGTCGCTGAGATAGCTAATGGTTCCAAGCGGATCAATGCAAAGGACACACCCGCCCAGGAGATCCAGCACGAGCGCCATCTCGTTATCCATGGGTCTATCCATTGCGTCGGCTCCCACCGTATCATAACCACAAATCACTGACCGTCCGGCACTGCGTGTTTATCCGGGCTTCCCAGACTCCCACCGCGATGACCTGATAGGCCTGTAGTATAGCGGTTCTGAAGCCCTCGATTCGAGGGCGGCCAAAGTCGGCGTTCAGCCGCCGTGATTGGCCTTGTGGATGATGGAATCCTCGAGTTGGTTCGCGTTCAGGTATTCATCCCCGTCACTATCGCCCTTCAGGAATTTATCGAAAAAGGCCACACTATAGCCATTCGTGAGGGTGTGGGCCCGCCGCATGGAGAAGTACTCCAGCGGCTGGCCATTGGTGATGCGCGTTCCCGATCCGGCGCCGTCGCCCCACTTCGGATTGATCTGGTCCATATCGGAAAAGGTGTAGTGTCCGCCATCCTTGAATTCGACAAGGTACTTCGGCGCGGTGGTTGCCTCGAAATAGGCCCGGGCGCCGGCGTTGCCTTTCTCCCCGATCGTGTCGTCTTCCGTGGCGATGAAAAGGAGCAGGGGACGGGGGGAGGCCGAGATGGATTCGGGCACCACGCCGGCCATCGGGGCGATGGCGTCGATGCGCGGGTCCTGGGCGACCGCGGCCATCGCGGTGAACCCGCCGAAGGAGTGTCCGGCAACGCCGATGTTCTCGAGATCCACCTTTCCGAAAAAATGAGACTTGGCGTCACCGTTCAGTTGGCCGAGCTGGTCAATCAGAAAGCTCACGTCTTTCGGGCGATCCAGCGCCGCCTGGGGCCGTCCTTCGTTGTCATAGGGGATCACCTTGCCCTCGAAGGATGTCGCACAGGCGTTGCGCGTATGATCGGGTGCGACAACGATGTAGCCGTGACTCGCCATGTGGTCGCACCAGAAGGTGCTCTGGGAGCGCATGCCGCCGTTGCCGTGGGAAAAGATCAGCAGGGGGAACTTGCCGTCCGCGATCTCGCCATCCCGCACCGCCAGGGTCTTAAAATGTTTGTCGATTTCCGTGATATTGAAGCGGAAGGCAATCGTCAAGATGGTGTTCATCTGTATGTCCTTTCCGCCCATGAAGAAATCCGTGAACTTTGCGGGGGTGCCGGCACGGGCCGATTCGGCCGCCGGATACCAGATTTCCACCAGCAGCGGTCGGGGGGCCTTGAGTGTCGGATCCATGCGGGACGGATCCTGCATCTGAATCGTCGTGACGCCAACGGGATAAGGGCCGGGCGATTCGGGGCTCTCCGCAACCGCAAACAGGCTATACAGTCCGGTGCCGATGACGGCAAGTGTGCAAATGCGCATTTTCATTGGGTGTCGGGGCTCCTGCGATCATAGGCGCGAATGGCGATCACGCGCTCGATCTGGTCGTTGGATTCCTGCCAGGCGCGGTGGGCGCGCGGTGGCAGATTGGCGGCGGCGAGTTCTCTCCGGCTGCGTTCGAGGAACTCGGGGGTATAGACCGGCGGAAAGAGATTGTCGAACCACACGCCAATTCGATGCTGCTCGGTTTCCCAATCGGTTGTGCGAACGGCCTCAAACCATTTGTCCACGTAAGGCTCGGAAAGCTCGGGGTAGAGCGCACTGTGGAACGAACCCGACCCCGCGCGCTGCAGGCTGAGGGAAAGCCCGGAGTCGGCGAGACGCTCCCACTGGGCCCGCTTGGCCTCCGCCGTCGGGATGGCGCCGCGAATGCCAAAGGCGGCGCGATGGCCTTGATCGGTGGGGTCGCGCACGAGCTCCGCCTCCAGCAGGGCCTCCGCATCCGGGGCGCCCAACTGAGCGAGCTTGCTCACAATGTTCCACCGCCGGGGCTGGTCCAGCGTATTGCCTTCGAGCAGGGGGCGAAGAACGTCGATGGATTCCCTGGTGGAGGCCAGGCTCACCAGGGCGTCGTGCCAGAGTAACCAGCTATCGGAGTCGCCCGGGGCCTTGTCGCGCCCTTCCATCAGAATTCCCACGAGTCGCGTTGCGAAATCGGGGCGGTGCTCCGGGGCGAGAAAGTTAAACAGGGTCTCGTTGATAACACGTCCGCCGAGGAGGTACTCCAGGACACCCAGATCGTGTTCGGTGGGGAGGTTGGCAAGAATCAGCGCCATGAAGTCCGAAGCCCGAAGTTTCTCATGTCGCACCATGGCGTACAGCGTGCCCCAGACCATCCTGCGCTGGAACGGTTCCTCCAGCGCGGAAAGATGATTCATGATCGTGTCATAGGAACGGGGATCCAGAAAAAAGAGGCCGTAGTCCATATCGCCGAAATTCGGGTCGATGAAATCGGGACAGGGCTTTCCAACCAGATCGGGCACATCGGTCAGGGCTTCTGCATAGTCCACAGCAAGCACTTCGCGCCGTTCCAGTTTGCCCGAGGCGTTCAGATAGAAGAGGGCCGCCTGCGTTCTGTGCGGCGAGAGCCGGGTCGCGTTCACCGCCGTCTGGCGGATGGACAGCCGCTGGATCCTATCGTCGTCACATGTGATGTCCATCACCATCTGCGCCAGCCCTTCCGTCTTGAGCCAGGCCTCGGTCCAATCGCCGAGGTCGGTGCCGGAGGCCTGGGCGATGGCGTCCATGAATTGCGCGCGGGTGGCGTTTCGCCAGGCAAAGGCCTTGAAATAGGCCGCCACACCCTGCTGATAGGCATCGGCGCCCACTCTAAACCAGAGCTGCTTCAAGGCGGAAGCGCCTTTGGCATAGGTAATGCCATCGAAATTGTCCATCGCCATCCGTGCGGAGGGAACCTCGGCCTCAATCGGATGGGTCGTGCTAAGCTGGTCCTGATAGTAGGCCCAGCCTTTCATGCCGTAGAAATCCTGCCAGATCGCGGGATCCTTCGTCATCGTGTCCTGGGCGAGAAAGGCCGAAAACGTCGCGAAGCTCTCGTTCAGCCAGAGGTCGTTCCACCAGGCCATGGTGACGAGATCGCCAAACCACATGTGGGCCATTTCGTGGAGCAGCGTGTTGTTGCGATCGCGGTAGTTCTCCGCTTTCACGGCCCCGCGAAAGATCATGTGCTCGTTCATCGTGACCGCGCCGGCATTTTCCATGGCTCCGGGATTCAGCTCGGGCGCAAAAATGTGGTCGTACTTGTCGAACGGATAGGGATACTGGAAAAACGCATTGAAGTAGTCCAGGCCCGCCTTGGTTTCGGCGAAGAGCCGTTCCGGATCGAAGTGCTGCGCCAGGGACGCGCGCGCATAGAGGGCCAGGGGCAGGCCATCGTGGGTGTCGCGCCAGACCTGGTAGTCGCCCGCGCCCAGGAAGAACAGGTACGTGCTCAGGGGCGGCGTGGGTCTGAAGGTCACCTTCTGAACGGTCCCGGACGATGATCGAGACGCCTCCTGCATGTTGCCGATCACCACCCAAGCCGCCGGGGCCTCCAAGGTCAGGGAAAACGTGGCCTTGATATCGGGTTGATCGAAACAGGGAACCACCAGATGGGCGCCATACGGTTCCAGATTGGTGTAGAGATACTCTTTATCATCGACAGGATCGGTGAAATGGCACAAGCCCTCGCCGGACCTCGAATAGTCGCCGGTGTAGTTGACCACAATTTCCAAGGGCTCCAGCGAAAGGTGTTCGGGCGGAATGTCGAAACTACCGTTCCGTTCGACCAGATTCTGAACCGCCTTTCCGTTGACCAACACGCTATGCAGCGCATGGGCCTTCAAGTCAATACTGAGCGCCGCGTCCGCGTCATGAAGTTGCACCTGCAGTCGGGCCGTACCCTCAAAGGTCTCCGAGCGTTCCCGTAGTGCAAGGTCGAAGGCATAGGAGACCGACTTAATCTGGCCGCGGCGAAATTCGGCCATCTCCCGCGTAAGGTCGTCCAAATCCGAGCGCACGGGAGCGCACAGGGCCGACGGCGCGAGAAAAGCAACGTCCACAAGCCAAAATATCAGGCTGCAGGCAAGGCCGGCGTGTCTCATCATGTTTATCATTCCTTGTGCTTCGCGTGTCCGGCGAGCCAACGGCAAGCGGAATCGGGTAACCAGTCGTGTCCGCCTTCAAACACTGTGACCCGGGCCGGGCCGGCCTCCTCGCGAAGATGGATTGCCCGTTCGTAGTTCGGGTCCACCACGGGCGTCGCGGCCGGAGTCCACTCCTGAGAGAGCGCGTTGATACGGGATTGAGAAACAAGCGGCAGGCCGAGCGTTTCGGCGATGACATTGAAGGCATCCAAGCCGTGGTGGATTGGCACGGATCCCGTATGGCCGTCGTGGATGCCCGTGTTGATGTCCAGGGGCAGACCCGCCGCAGCAGCCAGGTGGTAAAGGGGAGATCGGAGCTTGAGCTGGGCGTCCGTTGCCGCGTTGCTGCCGGGAGCGCCCCCCGCCGAGGCCACCACATCTTCCCAGTAATTCCGGCCTGCGGCCTTCGTTTCATCATGCCAGGCCGCCAGATCGCTGATGCCGACCCAGGCCGAGACCGCAGTCCAGGTATCGGGCGCATGGGCCGCCATCACCAGGGCCATGTGACCGCCGCCCGATACGCCGCAGAGGTAAATGCGCGATGGGTCAACGTCTGCGCGCGCCTTCGCGGCCGCGACCGTATCGAGGATATCCTGTCGCGCCGCGGGCGATGCGCAGGCCTCGGGATTCTTATTCGCTCCGCGAAAGTGGGGGACCACCACGTGCCAGTCGTGTGACCGGGCCGCAGTCACCCAGTCGTCGGGATTAAATGAATTGATGTCCGAACTCCAGGTGTGGAGTTGCACCAGCAAGGGCTGGGGGCCATCCACCGGTGATGGATAAAAGCGCGCGGGCTGCTCCGTCTGGTCGTGGGAGCTGACAAAGGTGATCGTCTCGTAGGGAATGTCTCCCACGGGGGGCGCGGCGAGCATGAGCAGCGAGGCGATGAACTGGAGCATGGGCGTGTCGTCCTTCCTGGTAAGTGGATGCGCCATGGTAGACCGGGGCTCCGGGAAAGATCCAGCGAAGGGGTGTCATGGGTCTTATGGGGCCGCACCGCTGGTCCCACACGACTCACGCCTTCATCCGCCTGCAACATTGATTCCCGGCGGTGTGCCCCCCTACACTGCTTCGGCATAAGCCGCACCCAGGAGACTTTGATCATGCTCGCAGTTCGTTTTCCGTTCCTCGCAATAGTCGCCGCGTTTACTGTTCTTGCTTCGACAGTTTTCGCCGCCGACCCGAAAGAAGTGGAGAAGCTGGATCCAAATTTTGCGGTAAAAGACCCCGCCGCGGACATCCAGTGGTTTGATGCGCTGCAACTGGGCCTTGAGGGCCAGGGCTGGACCGAGAATGCCCACCCCTACGACCGCCTCCCCGCGAAGGCCGAGAAGCTGGCCCCGCCCGCCGTCTGGTCCCTGTCTCACCACTCCGCCGGACTCGCCGTTCGCTTTGTCAGCGATTCGCCGGAAATCTCCGCGCGCTGGTCCGTGCGAAGCGAAAACCTCGCCATGCCCCACATGCCCGCCACCGGCGTAAGCGGGCTGGACCTCTATGCAAAGGATGGCGCGCGCTGGCGCTGGCTCGCCCAGGGGCGTCCAAGCCAGCAGATGGACAACGTGGCGAAGCTTGTGGGTGGTGCGCCGGCGGGCATGCACGAGTACATGATATTCCTGCCGCTCTACAACGGCACGGAGAAGCTCGAAATCGGCGTGAAGCCCGGCACGACCCTCGCCAAGGCGCCCGCTCGGGCCGATGAGCGCCCGATCCTGTTCTACGGCACTTCGATTACCCACGGCGGCTGCGCGTCCAGGCCCGGCATGGCCTACCCGGCTATCGTGGGCCAGCGCCTTGACCGAAAGCACATCAACCTGGGTTTCTCCGGCAATGGGAAGATGGAGCCCGAGATGGCCTCGCTTATCGCCGAGATCGACGCCAGTGCCTTTGTCCTCGACTGCTTGCCCAACATGACCCCCGAGCAGGTGGCGGAGCGCGTCGCGCCGACGGTAAAGACGCTGCGCGCGGCGCACCCGGATACGCCCATCGTTCTCGTGGAGAATATCATCTACCAGAGCAGTTGGTTCTTTGAGGGAGACGCAGGACACGTGGCAAAGAACGTGGAACTGAAGAAAGTCTACGAGCAGCTCTTGGCCGAGGGCGTTGCGGGCCTGACGTATGTCCCCTGCGACAACCTGCTCGGCGCCGATGGCCTCGCCACCGTAGATGGCACCCATCCGACCGACCTCGGTTTCCTCCGCCAGGCCGATGTGCTGGCGCCGCTCCTTGCAAGGTTGTTGACGGACTGAGCCTATACTTCAAAGGCCGGGCCAATACGAGCCACACCACAGGGAACCCTCCATGACCGATCACATTCTCATCACTACAGCCGACGCCGTTACCACGCTCCAGCTCAATCGCCCGGAGAAGAAGAACGCCCTCACCGTCGCGATGTATCAGGCGCTGGCGGATGGCCTCGCGGCGGCCGAGGCGGATCCTTCCGTACGCGTCGCCGTCATTCGCGGCACCGATGGCTGTTTTACGGGCGGTAACGACCTGATGGACTTCATGCAGCATCCCCCCACGGGTGAAGATTCTTCCGTGGGCCAGTTTCTCAAGGCGATCGCCACTTTTGGCAAGCCGCTCGTGGCCATTGCGGATGGCGTGGCGATCGGCGTGGGGACCACGCTGCTGCTTCACTGCGACCTGGTTTATCTGGGCGCCAGTGCCCGCCTGAAGCTGCCTTTCGTGAATCTGGGGCTGTGTCCCGAAGCCGCGTCGAGCCTGCTCCTGCCCCGTCTGGTGGGTACCGCGAAGGCGTCGGAGCTCCTGCTGCTCGGGCGCGAATTCAACGCCTCCGAGGCGGTGAGCATGGGGCTCGCCAATGCTAAGTTCGAATCTGCGGACCTGGTGGACGGCGCGATGGCCGTCGTGCGCCAACTGGCCGCTCAGCCGCCCGAAGCCGTGCGCGTATCCAAAGCGCTGATTCGCGGGCGGGATCGAGATGCCGTAGCCGAGGTGATGCGCGTGGAGTTTGAGCAGTTTACGGCCCGCCTCATGTCGCCCGAAGCGGCCGAGGCCTTCCAGGCTTTTGCCGAGAAACGGGCGCCCGATTATTCCAAGTTCAACTAATACATAGCCAGAAAGACTGTCCAGAAGAAAGTTCTCATGATCGTGAAAAGAGGATTCACCCTGATCGAGTTGCTGGTGGTGATCGCCATCATCGGTATCCTTGCCGCCATCCTGTTGCCGGCCCTGTCCCGCGCGCGCGAGGCGGCCCGGCGGACGGCCTGCGCAAATAACCTGAAGCAGATGGGCCTTTCCCTTGCCATGTACGCATCGGAGGAGCGCGGCATGTATCCCCCGCGCCAAATCCGGACGATCACGGGCGCCCTGAGCGTCGAGATGATGTTCAACGGCCCGGAGATGTTTCCCGAGTACATCAACGACTACAACGTGATCTGGTGCCCCTCCTGGGGGGCGACCAGCGGACCGCTGGAGCGCTACGACGTCGGCAAGGGTGATGGGGACGGCGTGATCGAGCCGGAGGAGATCGGCCAGGAGCCCTACCACTACACCGGCTGGCTGATCATGGAAGACCGAAATATCATCGGGCCGCTCGTGGGGACCCTGGGGGTGGGGCCCAATGGACGGCACGAAGAACCCGCCTACGCCGGTACGCCCTGGGGTGAACTGGCCGCCCGCAACGTGGCCTCGAGCGGCGAAGCGAGCCGGGCGGACTTTACCGTCTCCGCGGCTTACGCGGGAACCCAGGTGTCGGGCGGCAACACCCTTTATCGCCTGCGAGACGGCATCGAGCGATTCATGATAACGGATATCAACAACCCCGGCGCCAGTGCGAAGGCCAGCAGCAGTATTCCCCTGATGTGGGATCATGCCAGCACGAAGACCATCGATTTCTCCCATGTGCCCGGTGGCGGAAATGTACTGTATCTCGATGGTCACGCGGAATTTCTGAAATATCCCAATGCGCAATTCCCCTTCACGGAAGACAGCGCCCGCACGCTGGGGCGCTACGGAAAGCCCTTCGACGGGATCTGACCCCGGCCCGCTACAGGTACTTCCGCGCGGTGGCCCGAGCCAGACCGATCTGGCGCGGACTGACCGAGACCGACCGGATTCCAAGCTCGATCAGTTTGGGCAGGTAGCGGGGTTGGCCGCCGATCTCGCCGCAGACGGAAAGAGGTCTTCCATGTCGGCGCGCGGCCTCGGCAATCTGGCCGATTATCTTCCAGAAAACCGGCTTGTCCGGGTCGTAGTCCCCCGCAACCCGCTCATTGTTCCGATCAATTGCGAAGATGTACTGGATCAGGTCGTTCGTGCCGATGGAACCAAAGGCGGCGACTTCCATCAGCTCATCCGCCAGCAGGCACGCCGAGGGCACCTCGAACATGACCCCGTGAATCAGGTGGTGGCCCTCGATGTCCGCAATCGCATGTCGGATGCGCTCCCGCAACACGAGAAACTGTTCCACGTCCACGATCATGGGATAGGTCACATGGATGGGGCCATGGCACGAGGCCCGGGCCAGCGCGCGCGCGTGGGGCACGAGCAGGTCGGGACGGCCCAGCAACAAGCGTGCGCCGCGAAAGCCCAGACAGGGGTTTTCCTCCCGCGTGAGGGACAGGAACGGGGCGTCTTTGTCTCCGCCAAGATCGAGCAGACGCATGAAGACCGGCTTGCCCGCCATCGCCTCCACCACCGTGGCATAGCGGACGTATTGGGTTTCCTCGTCGAGCAGTCGGCCCGAGGCCAGAATCTCGAACTCGGTACGATAGAGTCCGATGCCCTCGGCGCCCACCTGCTCCAGCACTTCCAAATCGTCCGTAAGCCCGATGTTCGCCAGCACCGGGAAGCCCGCCACGGCCTCGACTTTGCGGGCGCGTTGCGCGGAGACACGCCGGGCCGTCGGGTAGAGGGAAAGGGTCTCCGGGGACGGATTGAGAAAGATATCGCCCGTGTCGCCATCCATCAGGATGTAGTCGCCGGTATTGATCATATTATGGATATGCTGGATCCCGCTGATCGAAGGAATACCCATGGCGCGGGCCAGGATCGCCGCATGGGAGGCCGCTCCACCGTGGGCGGTGACAAAGCCCAGCGTCTTCTCCGTGTTTAAGTTCACCGTCTCGCCCGGCGTCAGGTCGGCCGCCACAATGATGTGAAAGTCGTTGGACAGGCTGCGCTTCTCCGAGCGCGCGGGGGGGCCATTCTCCGCGATCATGATATCCAGCAGTCGGCGGCGCAACTCGCCGATGTCCGAGGCGCGCTCGCTCATGTATTCGTTATCCACCTCCTGGAGCAACTTTTCATAGCGGTCGAGGCACTTGGCTATGGCGGCCTCCGCATTGAGGTGCTCCTCATCGATGGCCTGCATGATCTCAATGTGGAGTGTTGGATCTTCCAGCATCATGCGCTGCGCCACAAATATATTGGCCTGGGCCCGCCCCACGCGCAGTTCCACCGTATCGATGAGTTCCGTGAGTTGCCGCGCCGCCTCCGCCATGGCCTCGATCACCCGCGCCTTCTCCCGCGTGGCGCCGCTCTTGGAAATGCGGAACCAGGGCACGGACTGGTGGGTGACGGGATGAAGAACAACCGCCTGGGCGTATACCACGCCCTCGCTGATGGCCAGGCCGGAAAACTGCATTTCCGCTGTGGCGGTTGTCGTTGCCATGAAATTCTCGCTGCCCTGAACGGAGTCGACTTGCCCGCCGGTCCGCCGGAAGGCGCGCTCCAGCATAGCACGGAAACAACAAACACGCAACGCACTTTTCGAAGTATCGCAAGGGCCTCGCGGCGGGGCCTCTCTATCCGCTATACTACGGTGCGAGCAGGCCGGACGGTCGCGGTATCCCCTCGGGGATATGGAGGAAAGTCCGGGCTCCAAAGGGCGAGGTGCTTCGTAACGCGAAGGCGGGGCAACCCGACGGAAAGTGGAACAGAAAACACACCGCCTACGTCTTCCTCGGAAGGCCGGTAAGGTTGAAATGGTGCGGTAAGAGCGCACCAGCGTCGTGGCGACACGGCGGCTTGCAAAACCCCACCTGGAGCAATTCCAAATAGGGGAGCATTGGCGTGGCCCGCGCTGCTCCCGGGTAGGAAGCTAGAGGCGCACGGCGACGCGCGTCCCAGATGAATGGCCGTCTCGGGGGCTCAGGCCCCTAGACAGAACCCGGCTTACAGGCCTGCTCGCGCTTTTTTTTCAACCGGATCGGTCCGATCCCTCCGATTCACGGGCCAGGTCGCCCCCAAACCCGCCATGGCTCAGCCCTTTGCGCGTTTTTTCGTGCGCAGGTATCGCGACACGGCCGCCACCAGCCCCACCAACAGCAGGCCCGCGCCCGGCAACACCCAACCCAGCGCCGGTCGATCCTTGGTATGGGCGTCTCTTGCCGCGGCCGCTTTCGTCGTCGGAGCTTTGCTCAGCGGCCCAAGCCAGGCCACCGCCTGCTCAAACCGCGCCTTGAAGGTCGGATTCACGTAGGCCTGGCGCTCGAGATCAAAGAGCGAAATTTCATAGTGCCGCTTCAGTTCCCACGCCTGTTCGCCGCTTAGACGGGGCTCGACCGCAAGCGGAAATTCTATGGTGTTGAGCGCCGATGTGGCGGCGCGGCGTGTGGCTTCATTTTCGCTCACCAGCCCATCCGCAAGCGCCGGCAGGGCTTCCGCACCTATCGCGCCCAACGCCCGCTCCGCCCGGCCCCGGGCATCTTCCGTTCCCCCTTCGAGCGCCTCGGCGAGCGGAGGGATTACTGCCGCCATGTCGGCCCCGACCAACCGGAGCGCCGCCACGATATCCGGTTCAACAATCTGGCTCTCATTCCGGTCGTCCTTCGCCAGGAGTGCCTGGGATAGCGCGGGTATTGCCGCCGCGCCGTCCCTCCCGAAGGAACCCAGGGCTACGGCGGCACTGAACTTCACCAGCGGTTCCCGATCCGCCAGCGCCGCGATCAGCGCGGGAACGGCACTCAGCGGTTTGGGATCAAGCCCCCCGAGGGCCTCGGCCGCCGCACCCCGGACGGACGCGTCGGAGGCTTCCAGAAGCGCAATCACCGCATCGATTGTCTCCGGCGACGTCGGCACGGCTTTCGACAGGGCCTGGAGCGCCGCCAGTTGGACCTGCGATTCGCCGTCGTCCAGCGCGCCAATCAGCGCCGCCGCGACCCCGGGGCCATCGATCAAGCCGCCAAGCGCCTCTGCCGCACCCGCACGCACATCGGGTTCACCGTCGTCCAGGGCACGAATAAGTACCGGGGCCGCCTCCGACGCCGACACGCCGATTTTCCCGAGGGACAGCACGGATTGGGTTCTCAGCACCGCAGCAGGATCACCGACCGCCGTGAGAAGCGCGGAAAGGGCGGGCCGTGCCCCTTCCCCGATCAAGCCCAGCGACGCGGCGGCTTTGGTGCGGATCCGCGAATCCTCCTCCGCGTCCGCCAGAATTCCGCCCAGGGCCGATACCGCGTCGCGCGCCGCAGGACCCATCACACCGGCGGCATACACCGCCGCGCGCCGGATTTCGATATTCACCGACGTGTCGCCCATCACCGCCGCCAGCGCCGGAACCGCAACATCCGCCTGCGCTCCGCAACCGCCGAGGAGATGGGCCGCCGCGCGCCGCGCTTCGACCGTCTCTCCGGAATCCCCGACACACGCCGCCAGCGCCGACGCCGCCTCCGCGCGAAGGGTAATGAGCTTCTGATGCGCCTCCGTGCGAAGGCTGCTATCCTCCACGCCAAGCTGATGCACGAGCTGACGAAGCTCTCCCTCGCTCACGGCCGCCGCCGCCGGGGCCGAGGACTCCTGCGCCGGCGCGCCTCCATTCGTCACTAGCCCGGCAATGAGGAGTAGGAGTATGACAAGCCGCCCACACGCGCCGGAAAAGGGCCTTCTAAACTGCATTATCCGCCTTCGCAATTTCATGCTTCGTTTGCAACGGGGTCAACTGAGCCACAGCCGACCGTTTCGACAAAATTGTCGTGTGTTCGGGGGCCCCGAAGCAAGCGGACGAACTCCCTCACAGTAGATCTACTCGAAATGCCTTCGTTGCCTCACGAAGGAAATCTATCCGAAACGGGTTGGGCCCGGTTGCGTAATCCCAGGCGCTGAAAGTCCCCAGGCTGGCGCAATTCGAAACCCCGAATGCCATAACGAAACCCCACTCGTTGCCACGGCCCCCGTGGCAATGCCAAAACGCTCCCCTCTTATCGCGACATCGCGAAAAGCGTTCGTAGCATATACGGAGCAATAATCAGGACGACACCCGTCATCGGAAATGCCGCCTTTACTGCTATCGTCAAATTCTGAATTCCATGCCGCATACATTGCCCTCGCTTGGTTTCTCCGGTTTGACTTGCCCGTCGGCAGCCGTTAGCATGATGCCACAACCCGCAGCATCGGCCCAAGGCCGCCGGAGTCTCCATTCCCATGAACGCCCTCACTTCCCAAGCCGTCTACGAGCAGCTCCTCAAGAAAGTCACTACGGGGGAATACCCGCCCGGCATGCGCCTGAGCGATCAGGCCCTGGCGGATGAGATGGAGGTGGGCGCGCCCGCGATTCACGATGCCGTGCGCCGCCTCATCGAAGACGGCCTGGTGGAGCAGATCACGGGGGAGGGGGCCTTTGTCCGCGAGTTCAGCGGGAAGGATCTCATCAAACTCTATGCCTTCCGCGAGCAGATGGAAGTGCTGGCGGCGCGGGAAGCGGCGGACAACATTCAGGCGCACCAGAAGCGCAATCTGCTGTCCCTCTGCGACACCCTGGCCGAACTTTCCGCCGCGCTGGAGAAGCTGGACCCCGCCGCGCCGGATCGCAAGCTCATCCACGAGTGGCACGCCCAGGATACGGCCTTTCACGAGGCGATCATCGAAGCGGCGGACAACGAGTGGCTGCGCCACGCCGCCCACGCCACACGCTTGCTCGCCCACATCACCCGCTGCAAGCCCCGCGACAAAATGCCCCAGGATCCGGCGCTCACGGTGGAGGAGCATCGCGAAATCGCCAAGGCCATCGCCGACGGCAACGCCTACACGGCGGGCGAGGCCATGGCGACTCACGTACAGCGCGCGATGAATGCGCAGTTGTCGTTTCTGGAGGGGCGCGTCTAGGCGACGCGCCGAGCCGTTTACTTTTGGTAAACCTGCATGCGGCGCTATGGCGCTGAGATCCACTGCGACGCCATGCGGTTATTTCAGCCCCATTTCGCAAGTCAAGGTGGGTTGGGCGTCCCGCCTGACCATAGCGCCTCTGCCGCGTTCCGGCAATCTGCATATTCGTACGCCACTTGCGTTTGTTGCCGCAATGTTCAATCATTATCGAAAGCCAGGTCGATTCGGTCAGGCGGGACGCCTACACGGCGGGCGAGGCCATGGCCACCCACGTGCAGCGCGGGATGAATGCGCAGTTGTCGTTTCTGGAAGGGCGGGTTTAGGCGACGCGTCGAGCTGTTTACTTTTGGTAAGCCTGCATGCGGCGCTATGGCGCTGAGATCCACTGCGACGCTATGCGGTTATTCCAGCCCCATTTCGCAAGTCAAGGTGGGTTAGGCGTCCCGCCTGACCATAGCGCCTCTGCCGCATTCCGGCAATCTGCATTTTCGTGCGCCACTTGCGTTTGTTGCCGCAATGTTCAATCATTATCGAAAGCCAGGTCGAATCGGTCAGACGGGACGCCTAACCCACCTTGGCGCTCTATTGATAGCTGCAATGAGTACCACAAGAGCGGGATAGACGCGGACATCGGTAGTTTTTATTGCCTTTCCCTTTGATAAGTGTCGCCCATGGCGACAAACACGTCGCATGGATAAAGTTTATTTTTAGTTTTCTCTCCTACGGATATAGAAAGCACCATCATGAAGTCCATCTCCGGTCTTATCGCCGCCACCTTCACGCCCATGCATGCCGATGGCACCTTGAACCTGGACCTCGTTCCCGCCATCGTCGATCGCATGGTCCAGTACAAGCTGGGCGGTCTCTACGTCAACGGCAGTACCGGCGAAGGCCCCCTGCTGACCACCGCCGAGCGCAAGACCACCGCCGAGGCCTACGTCAAGGCCGCCGACGGGCGCATCCCGGTTATCGTGCAGGTGGGGCATGCGAGCAACTGGGAAGCCCGGGGCCTCGCGGAGCACGCCGCCGCCATTGGTGCCGATGCCGTGAGTGCGCTGCCGCCCATCTACTTCAAGCCGGACAGTCTGGATAAACTGACGGCGTGCCTCAGAGAAATTGCTATGGGTGCGCCGGGATTACCCTTCTACTACTACCACATTCCCACGGTAACCAACGTCAGCTTCGACGTGCGCTTGCTGCTGCGGGCCGTGGCGGATCAGATTCCGTCCTTCGCCGGCGTAAAGTTCAGCAGCCACCTCCTCCACGAATTTCAAGGCTGTGTCAGTCAGGCTGACGGCCGGTTTCAGATGTTCCTCGGTGTGGACGATCTCTGCGTCACCGGTCACAGTCTGGGGGCCAGCGGCGCCGTCGGCACGACCTACAGCTTCATGGCGCCCCTCTTCCAGAAGGCCCTCGCGGCTTACGACGCAGGGAACACCAGCGAGGCCATCGCCCTCCAGGTAGAAGCCGGACGGATCGTTACGCTGGTTCTCGAGTACAAAGGTATGGCGGGTCTGAAGGCCATGATGAGATTGCTCGGACTCGATTGCGGCCCCTGTCGCCTGCCGCTCCACACCCTCAGCGATGCAGAGTGCGCGTCACTGCGCGTGGCCCTGGAAAAAATCGATTTCTTCGAGAAATGGGCGATGCAATGAATGGGACTGTCCAGCAAGGTCCACCCAGCTTCTTAAAGTTCGCGTGTCCCAACGACGAGCACTCGCTGTTTTATAGCGTACTTACCCATAGGACTGTCCCACGCTTTATAGAGACTACGTATGCCACTCGTTCCCACGGTCTGCCGTGGGAATGCATACCGTTCCGCTCTGCGGAGCAAACTTCGCGAGAAGAACTGGGTGCCACCAAGGTCCACGCATGAAAGCCCGTGTTTCTGTGCAATCAAGGAGCGACAGCATGATCTTTAGTTTCCTCTTGCTCGTGTCCGCGTTCGCAATCCCATCCCTCGCTCTCGCCGCGCCACCAGTCCCAGACGCCGTCACCGTATTCACCCGCGAATCCAACGACGCCTACGAGGCCATCCGCATCCCCGCCATTGTCCAGTCGAAAAGTGGCACCCTCCTCGCCTTCGCCGAGGGTCGCGTGCTGGACAGCGATCACGGCGAGAACGATATCATCCTCCGTCGCAGCAATGATGACGGCAAAACCTGGAGCGACACGCAGGTCGTCGCGGAATCCGGGAAAGATTCCCTGAACGATCCCTGCGCCCTCGCGCTTCATGAACCCGATCGCGTCCTCCTGGTCTACCATCGCTATCCCCAGGGTTACCACGGCCGCGCCATGGATCACGCAAAGCGTGTCGAGCCGGGCTACGACGGCCCTGCGAACAGCCAGTCCTTTATCATCCAGTCCGACGACGACGGCGCAACCTGGTCCCCGCCTCGTGATATCACCCGCACATTGCGCCAGCCCGACGTGATCGCCGTGGGCAGTCCAGGAAACTTCATCCAACTCCAGCAGGGGCCCCACGCGGGCCGCATCGTGCTTCCCCTCTACGAGAACATGCCCCTCGGCGAAGGAGACAAGCTCCACAATCTCCGCGCGGCCTTCAGCGATGATCTTGGAGGCACCTGGCAGCTCGGCGAGCGCATTTCCTACGAAAACATCACCGGCTGGGGCACCGAAGCGCAGATCGCCGAGTGTGCCGAGGGCAAGCTGATCCTGTCCGCCCGACTACAGGACGGCGGTGCAGAGCGCATCCTCTCCGAAAGCCGAGACGGCGGCCAGACCTGGTCGTCCGCCCGCCTCGAATCCGCGCTGCGGACCCCGCCCTGCATGAGCAGTATCGTCTCGCGCGTGAACAGCGGGGGAGAGGTAACACTCTTCCACACCCTGCCCAACACAATCGATGAACGAAAAAATGGCACACTCTTCCGCAGCGCGGACGGCGGGAAGACCTGGATGCAAGACCAGATCATCTACCCCGGCGGCTTCGCCTACAGCGCCCTCGTCGTGCTCAAAGATGGCCGCCTCGGTTGCCTCTACGAGCGCGACGACTACAAGAGCCTGAGTTATGTTGTATTGAATGTGGAGTAGAAGAGTTTAACCACAACGAACTTAGAGCAGCCATTGGCCGCAGCCAAATATTTCACCACGAAGGCCACGAAGAGCACGAAGAAGAAGGAGAGCAAGAAGCGTTCTGCCTTCAT
The DNA here is from genome assembly GCA_016791475.1 of Candidatus Hydrogenedentota bacterium. Classification (NCBI taxonomy): domain Bacteria; kingdom Pseudomonadati; phylum Candidatus Hydrogenedentota; species Candidatus Hydrogenedentota bacterium. The sequence goes on along the minus strand of JAEUWI010000051.1, from coordinate 16,346 downwards.
AGTTCCCCCATCAATCCAAGGGGAATCACATTCCCACTATCTTTGCGCCTTTGCGTGCAATACATCGGAAAGTACATGAGCCATGGGTGACTGCATAACCGCCGAAGCCCTATAATGCCCACAGTCTACCCTTTCTTCGTGTTCTTCGTGCCTTCGTGGTGCAAAATTCATTGCCATCATTTCCTGTTTGTACGTTGCTCAGTTCGCGACAGTTTGTTTGGATTGTCTTTCCAGGAAAACAGGATAGTGGTGGATCGTAGTGCAAAAAACACAAAGAGAAATCTTTTTGTGATCTTTGCGTTCTTTGTGGTTAAAATTCCCCCATCCTGGCTCGCGAAGGGCCACCTGCTCATTTATCCACCCTGCTGAAAGCCACCCAGATGTCCATCACCCTCGCCCAGACCTTCAAGACCGCCTTCGAGGCCGTCTCGGGCCATGCCCATATCGTTCAGAACGACGCCGAGGCCGCCGCGAAGATCGCGGAGATCGTCCAGGCCGCCGGTGCGGGCCGAATCGCCTTTGCGGAGCTCCCGGAGGCCTTTATCGACGCTGCCGCAGCCCACTGCGGCGCCATGGAGGTCCTGCGCCCGCCCTATGCCTCCGCCACGGCCATCGCCGAGATCGATCAGGTCCATGTGGGCATCACCGGCGCCAACTTCGGCATCGCGGAAACCGGCACCCTCGCGGAAGTCGTCTTTGACGACGCCAGCCGCCTTTGCTCCTCGCTGCCGCGCACCCACATCGGCGTGGTGCGCGCCCGCGATCTCGTGCCCACACTGCGTGGCTCGGCCGACCGCATGAACCAGCTCTACGCCGCCCACCCGGAAAACATCATGATCAGCTATATCTCTGGGCCCAGCCGCACGGGCGATATTGAAATGATTCTCACCCTCGGCGTTCACGGCCCGGAATACGCCCACGCCATCCTGATTCTCGGAGACGACGCATGACCACAACGCGCCAGCAGAACCTGAACGACGCCATTCTCAAGGCCATCGCGGAACCGAAACAGTCCAACGCCCTCTACAACTGCATGAAGCGCGGCCGGGACAAACGCACCGAGCGCCTCCTCACCCTGCCCGGCGGCACCGCCTTCCGCGATGAAGTGCGCGCCATCAAAGACCGCTGCATCGACAAGCAGGAAGAGCTGCTGGAGCGCTTCGTCGCCTCGGCCCAGGCACGGGGTTGCCACGTCTTCATCGCGAAAGACGCCAAGGCCGCCAACGACTACTGCGTCCAAGTCGCGCTGAAGCACGAAGCGAAAACGGTCTCGAAATCGAAATCCCTCACCACCGAAGAGACCGAGGTGAATCACGATCTTCAGGCCGCGGGACTCAGCGTCGTGGAGACGGATCTCGGCGAGCTCATCATCCAGTTGGTCGACGAGCGCCCCTTCCACCTCGTCTTTCCCTCGGTCCACAAGATGCGCGACGACGTCGCCGCGATCTTCGCGAAAGCCACCGGCAAGCCCGTCGAGGCCACCATCGAGTCCATCATGCCCGTGGTGCGCGCCTACCTGCGCCCCATCTTCCTCAACACCGACATCGGCATGACCGGGGCCAACGTGGGCGTCGCGGAAAACGGTGCCATCTGCATCGAGACCAACGAGGGCAACGGACGCCTCGTCTCCGCCATCGGCAAGGTTCACATCGCCGTCATGGGCATGGAGAAGATCGTCGAGACCATGGACGACGCCCTCGGCATGGTGCTGGCCCACCCCGTGAGCGCATCGGGCCAATTGCCCACGACCTACGTCACCTGGATGGCCGGCCGCAACCCCATCGGGGCCGACGGACAGCCCCGCGAGTCCCACATCGTCATTCTGGATAACGGCCGCCGCCGCATGGCCAAAGATCACCTCATGCGCGAGAACCTCCGATGCATCCGTTGCGGCGCCTGCATGAACGTCTGCCCCACCTACGGCGTCGTCGGCGGACACGCCTTCGGCCACATCTACCCCGGCCCCATGGGCATCCCCTGGACCGCCGAGGTCCATGGGCAGGACATCGCGGCGGACTTCGCCGATCTCTGCATCTCCTGCGGGCTCTGCAAGGAAATCTGCCCCACCCAGATCGACATGCCCATGGCCATCGCCAAGGTGAAGCACGAAGACCACAAGAAGAACCCCCAGTCCATCACCAACGAACTCCTCATGGCCGCCGAGACCGCAGCGAAGCTCGGCTGCGCCTTCGCGCCCCTGTCCAACTGGAGCCTCCGCAACCCCGTCTTCCGCTGGGTCATGGAAAAGGCTGTGGGTATCGACCGCCGCCGCGAATTGCCGCCCTTCGCCCGAAAGACCCTGCGCAAGCGCTGGACCAGCAGGCTGAACCCCGCCACGGCCAAGCGCAAGGTCGCCTATTTCCACGACATCTACGCGAACTACAACGCGCCCGAACTCGGCATGAAGGCCCTGCGCCGTCTGGAGGCGCTCGGCTGCGCCGTCGTGCTCCCCGAGCAGCAGGCCAGCGGCTACCCCTACATCGGCTACGGCGATCTCGACCGCGCCCAGGACGCCGCGATCTACAACGTGTCCCGCCTCGCAGAATATGTCGAACAGGGCTACGACATCGTCGCCACCGAGCCCACCGCGGCCTATTGCCTCCGCGTGTCCTACCCCAAGCTGCTGCCCCACAACCCCAAGGCCAAACTTGTCGCCAAAGCCAGCCACGAATACTTCGCCTACCTCATGATGATCGAAGGGGACACCGTGACCAACGAATTGGAAGGCCGCACCTACGGCTTCCACTGCTCCTGTCACCAGCGGCCCCTCGGCATGGGCAGCGAAGCCATGGCCTGGGTCAAGAAACACGGCGGAAGCATCGAGCTCATCGAAACCGGCACCTGCTGCGGCATGGGTGGCACCTTCGGCCTGAAGCATGGTCCCCTCGGCTACGAACTCTCCAACGCCGTCGGAAAACCCCTCTTCGCCGCCTTCAAAGAAAAAAGCGTCGAAGCCATCGTGACCGAATCCTCCGTCTGCGCTATCCACCTCAAAGAAGGCACCGGACTGCCCACCTGGCATCCCCTGGAATTGCTCTAGGAAGGACCCGAGAGTAGGGACGGACCCGCGCACAGGCCCCGGCAGAAGCGAAAGGCCCGCTCATCCCCATCGCCCACGCCACCGAACAACGCCATCCCGAGAGCGCGGGCCTGTCCCAGTGGAGCTAACCGCAGGCACGTGGACCACCCTGGGAAAACGGGGCAGCCACCTGTAAGAGAGGTTTTCCTGCCCACCGCGACGAGTTCACTCAAAACACCATGTCTATCGTCGCCATTGCGAATGTGGGAGCGTGCCGAAAGTGGCTTAACCTTCCAGGTTGAGGCAACGGCTCCCACGGTGTCGAAAGGTCGTGTCCCTTCTGTGAGATCGATTCCAGGCACCATACAATAGACACCACACACCATCACCGTGCCCATTCCAATCGACGCATGGTTTGCGTCAACCCGGAGGGTTAACCCACCTTTGGCCACCTTCCCCTGGGTGGGTGATTGTGCCGCAACCAGGCAGAAGAGCATGGCTTCGACTTCTCAGGTAGCGGGTCCCCGCCACCCGCCCGAACCCCATACCCGCCAACCTCTTCCCCGTCCAGCACTGCAACGTCCGCTCCTGATCCATAGGGGAAGTACATCAACTCTTCCCACATGCATATTTCGGCACGAATAGGCCATCGGAAACGGCGGATCGCGGCCACCTATTTCGGCATGGCACATAGGGAAGAGCGGCTTGCCGTTCAAAATGATCCGGACAAGTGGTGGGGGAAACGAAGCATGTTCACTCTTCCGATGGGAGCCATAAAAAGCCGGTCTTGTAGACTCCAAACATTAAAACTGCAACGTCCCATCCAAATATAATGGGGGGCATCCACGCCGGACGCGCCCGGAACACTGCGAGGATGCCATGGACATATCACTTCAATCGAATCGCAAGCAGTTGGCATGGGCCATCGTGCGGCGCCTCCGGCGCACGCCAACGCAATGTCGAAGCAAATCGCCCGCACCGGCGTTCCTAACCGATGGCGTGGGTCAGGCCATCGCCCCGATCGGGGATGGAACTGCGCTGGGCAAAGTCCGCATAGGTGCGCATGCCCGCCTGGGGTGCGCCGGATTGCTCGGGCGTCGACGCGAATTCGTCCACCAGATGGCAGGCGCGGCAGTTCATGCTCTTGCCCCGAAACGGGCCCGGCAGCGCGCCGTTTGTGGTGGCGGTCGCGTCCATCACCGGGTCGCCATGCACGAGCGGCTCATTGATGCCGGTCATGTGTTCGGCGAAATACTCCGCGAAGCGCGTCTCCATGAACAGCGCCTCGCCAATGCGAATCTCCGGCGGATCCAGCTCGGCGGGGGCTTCGGCCGCGGGCACGCCCGTAAGAAAGGGTAAAAGTGACAAAAGTAGTGCGCTGAGTGACATGATCGATCCCATCCCGTTAAAGACCCTTGGACCCGGTGAGCGCGGTGACGGTTGCAAATTGGGCTCATGGATAGCTGAGTTTTCCATGGCACAAAACGCACCCGAGGTGCGACTATGATGTACATGCGCCTGGAGCGCGGCCGCAGATCGGCGCGGCGGCGGAAGGGGCGTACCATGGAGGATTCATTGTGGCGGTGAACGCAACAGACGACGGCGCGGTAATTCGGGAGGTGCTCTCGGGGCGGACGGACGCCTTTCGTTCCCTGGTGGAGCGCTATTTTGCCACGGTGCGGCTCGTAGCCCTGGCGAAAACGGGGAATGTGGCCGACGCGGAAGATGTGGCCCAGGAGACCTTCATCAAGGCCTATGAGACCCTGGGCGTGCTGCGCAATCGCGAGCGCCTCGCGCCGTGGCTCGTGGCTATCGCGCGGAACCGCGCCATATCGCTCGTGCGCCGACGCGAGCGGGAGCGGCGGAATGCCGAGGCCTGTCCAATCGATCCGCTGGTCCATCCCGATCACGAACGGCGCGAAACCCTCGACGCCGTGGCGCGGCAGGTGGAGGCCCTGCCGGAAAATCTTCGCGAGGTGGTATTGCTTCACTACTTCGAGGGACTGAAATGTCGCGAGATCGGTGAGCGCCTGGATCTGAACACGAACGCCGTCGTGAAGCGCCTCGCACGCGGGCGTGATCTACTGGGCGACCGCCTGCTGCGCGAGTGGGGTGGAGGGGAGCGCGAGCAGACCGCTACGGGCATATACCGGGTCATGGGCGCGATCGTGTTATTGCCCCGGCCAGATTGGGGGGCGCAATTGGCCAGCATGGGTGGCGCGGGCACGGAGGCGCTGAATGTTGGTGGACTGGCTGCGGCGATTTTTGAACCTACCAAGGCCTTGAAATTGATTACATCGGCGGCGGCCGTGGCCCTGGTCGCGCTTTATACCACCCCCAATCAAGGCGACCGTGTTCGCGATACTACCGTATCAGGGGCGAATACGGCCCCGGTCGAAGAGAAGAGCGTGGTCGCCACCGCCAAGGCAGTGGCGGGGAACTTGATCGAGCGAACTTTTAGAGGAGCGGAAAATGATCCGGCCACCATTGAGATCCCTCCGCCGCCGCCCATGGCCGAAGTGGGTTTTGTATCCGGCGTGGTGGTGAATGCCGACGGCGAGCCGATACGAGACGTGACGGTCTCGGTAACTGGCGGCAAGAGCCGGGGGATAGCGGCGACCAATCCCAACGGTAACTTTCGCATCAACGTGAGCAAACCCGTACCGACAATTCAAGCGGGGAGAATGTCGAAGTATGTCACGCTTTCTTGCAGCATGCCGGGCTACGTGTCTCGCACCGTAGATAGCGTCCGGCTGGGTACGTCGGATGTCCAAGTGATATTAATGCGTCCCGCGCTACTTTCTGGGCGGGTGGTCGATGCGGAGACGGACGCGCCCATACCAGAATTCTCGCTGCGGTTAGATGGTCCCGGACCGATGCGCAATCCTGATACCGGCATGCCCATCAATTCTGTGTGGCAAGACTTCGAGTCCGTTTCGGGCGAGTTCCAGATTGAAGGGCAGTACGGAGCCGGTAAGCTGGACGTAATTGCGTCAGGTTATTTGGGGAGCAGCGTCGCGACCGGGTTGTATCAGGGGGAGGCGTCCGAAGGAGTCGTCATTGCACTCGAACCCGGTGGGCAGGTGGGCGGTGTTGTCTATGATGAGCGGACAAGGGGAGCCGATCGCGAACGCATGGGTGCGCCTTCCGTCAGATATGGTGGAAGTGCCTCGCAAAACGTTCGCTGTAAGGACGAAGGACGATGGCTCGTTCACCCTGACGGACCTTCCGGCCTACACCGACTTGGTGTTGCACGTGGATGCGATGGGCTATGCCCGGGAAGCCTTGCAGGTGTCCGTCACGAGCACAAATGGGCCGTTGGCTGTTTATCTTGGTCGAGGCGCGTCCGTGCGCGGTCGCGTGACGTATCAGGGAGGACCACCACCCGGCAGCGACAAAGTACGCCCGGAAGACGGCTACTGTTCTGTTCGGATAGGCCACAACACCGTTTATGTACGACCCGATGGCACCTACGAGATGACGGGGCTGGAAGGGGGCCAGTATCTAGCGTGTGCATACTTCTGGACGGACGAAGGTCGATTTCAACAATCCTCCGTGTACAAACGATTGAACATATACGACGGCGGCGCAAATAATCTGGATATCAGTTTCGACGAAATTGGCGGGATAATTCACGTGACCGTGTCGGACGGGGAGGATCCGTACGCAGCACAAATCGATCTGCTCGAATCGTCGGACGCTACAGCAGTGCTCGAGCGGCAAGGTCCCAACCCATTTTTCATGACGGAGGAAGAGGAAAGAGGCGAAACCTTCCCGCAGTCTGGCGCGACGTTGGAACCAGGCGAATACTTGATCAGGGCTTACAGGCCCGAAAGCGGGGGGAGTACACTGGAGGAGAGCGTCCAGGTGGTTGCCGGTCGGACGACGAACGTCCACTTCGACTTGGGCATCGCGGAAATCGAAACGGAGAAAGACGGGATTCATGTCGGCGTGGTCGAAGATGATGTCGAGGGCCTCACGGATACAATTGACGCACCTTGACGCTGGCTGGACCGACCTGCGGCCTCTACAAGTGCCGCAGATATCGAAAACCTTCCGAAGCATCGCGAGATTACCGGAAACGCCGCCAATGCGCCTTCCCGTCGACCGGAAGAGATCTCTCGGACACCTGCGCATCGTACCTCCACGCTCACTCGCCGTCTTCGGGCCATAGGGAGCGGGGGCTTTCCAGCCCCCGATGCACAACGCCGTTGCTGAGCCCAATGGCGGTATGGCTGTAGGCATCCGGGGGCCACGATAAGAGGGGGCCTGGAAAGCCCCCACTCCATGATGGTCCACCTGGAGGTTTCTGGCGGCAGAGGCGTCGCCCATCCGGACGACGCCCCGACTGCCTGCGATTAGGCTTGCGTCGTGCTGCGGCTGGCAACCTGAATCGCAGCCGGCTTACGAATGAAATGCTCCAGCGTCCAGTCGCCGCCGCCGAGGAGGCCGAGGCTGGCGAGGACCACCGCGAGGGTCAGAGCATACTCCATACCACCCGCCTGAGCATTAAACCCGCCGCCGTGGGCCACGAAACTGGCCACGAGCATGGTGAAGACCATGGGGATCGTTACGAAGTGGACAAGAACACCCACAAGAAGAAGCATACCGCCAAAAAACTCCGTCGATCCGGCCAGAAAGGCGCTTACGGTGCCGAAGGGGATGCCGATGCTCTCCATATACTGGCCCGTGGCCGTCACGCCATAGCCGCCGAACCAGCCGAAGAGCTTCTGGCTTCCGTGGAAGATGAACACAGTGGCGAGGATGAGGCGGAGGGCAAGCAGAGCGATGTTTGTGGTGGTTTGGGTGTTTTTCATTGTGGTTCTTCTTGTGTGTTGTTGGTTGCTGTTTGGCATGTGATTTGTATATAATTTATTGCTATATCAATTATTGTGCTGAAAAATTTCAGCCCTTTTCCTGGCAGGATGGGCAGTGGGAGCGCATCTTTTCCAGGAGCACAATCAGGTTCTTCAGCTCTGCTTCCTCCATATGGTCGAGCAACTGCTTGTTCAATTTCGACAGGGGCTTGTCCAGATCGCCTAGAAGCTTGAGGCCCTGACCCAGGATCGTCACACTGACCACCCGGCGATCTTCCTCCGAGCGCGTGCGCCGCACCAGGCCCTGCTTTTCGAGCCGGTCTATCAGCCCCGTAATCGCCGGGACCACCGTCACCATGCGATCACCAATCTCGAGAATGGGCAAGGGTTCACCCGCGCCCCGGAGGATCCGCAGCACGTTGTACTGCTGCGACGTGATGCCATACTCGCGAAACAGCCGGGTGAAGGCGATCTGGATATGATCGGCCGTCCGCTGCAGGTTGAGCAGGGCTTCCTCGGCGGCGGAGGAGAAGGCCTTGGTTTGCTTAATCTCGAACTGGAGTTGGCTCATGACTAAAGTCTACATCAAATTGATTGATATGTCAAGCAGTTTTTCAGTGGACAGTTGACCGTGGACAGTTGACAACCGGTGTGACCCAGACCCATACGACCCATACGACCCATACGACCCATACGACCCATACGACCCATACGACCCATAAGACCCATAAGACCCATAAGACCCATAAGACCCATACGACTCCCACCGCCCCAAGGCATCGGGTTTCGCTGTCCACTGTCCACTGTCAACTGTCAATTGTCAACTATCTTGTTGTATCCTCACGGGTCTTTTTACTTGGAGCGTACCGGAATGATCGAACACTACAGCGACCCCGCAGATACCCAGGAGCAGTTGGAAGCCGTTGTCGATGGCGGCGATGCCGAGGCCCTGGAGGAATTGCTGGACAGCATGCCGTCCGGTGAGTTGGCCTATGCGCTATCGCGCCTGAGCGACGAAGACCAGACGAAGGTGCTGACGACCCTCTCCACGGAGGATGCTGCGGGTATCATCGAGCAGTTGTCCCATGCGCAGGCCGTGGATCTGATCGAGCAACTCGCGCCGGACCTGGCGGCGGGCATTCTGGATGAGCTGCCAAGCGCGGAGCAGGCGGACATCATCTCGGAGATGAGTGAGAACAGCGCCGAAGCTGTTCTTGCCCATATGGATCCGGAGGAGGCCGCGAACGCCCGGGAACTGATCCAGTACGACAGCGACGAAGCCGGCGGCATCATGGTGAAGGAATACCTGGCCTATCCCATGGACGCGACGGTGAAGGATGTGGTGGACGATCTCTGCGAGCGGGGCGAAGAATACCGGGACTACGACATCCAGTATTCGTACATCGTTGATGGTGACGGTCGCGTCAAGGGGGTCCTGCGCATGCACAGCCTGCTCATGGCCAAGCGCACCACGCCCATCGAAACGATCATGATCAAGAACCCGGTATTCGTCCACGACACGATGAGCCTGGATGAACTGGCGGAGTTCTTTGACCAGCACCACTATCTCGGCGTTCCCGTGGTCGACGAAAACGAGCGGCTCATCGGCGTGGTGCAGCAGCGCGCCGTGCAGGAGGCGGTGTCGGAGAAGCACGACGACGACTACCTCAAGTCCCAGGGTATCGTGGGAGGCGAAGAATTCCGAACGATGCCCCTGATGCGCCGCACGTCCCGGCGGCTCTCCTGGCTGAGCATCAACATCGTCCTCAATCTGGGTGCGGCCGGTGTCATTGCCCTGTTTCAGGATACCCTTTCGGCGGTGATCGCGCTGGCGGTCTTCCTGCCGATTATCAGCGACATGAGCGGCTGCAGCGGTAGCCAGGCGGTGGCCGTGAGCGTGCGCGAACTCTCCCTCGGCCTCGTGCGCCACACGGAGTTGATGCGCGTGTGGCTGAAGGAAGTCTCGGTGGGTGTCGTGAATGGCGTGATTCTCGGCGCGCTGGTGGGGCTTATCGCCCTGATCTGGAAGGGACAGCCCTACCTCGGCCTCGTGGCGGGCGCGGCGCTCTGCCTGAACACCATCGTCGCCGTAAGCTTCGGCGGTTTGCTGCCCCTGGTGCTCAAGCGCTTTGACACGGATCCTGCCATCGCGTCCGGACCGATTCTCACGACGATCACAGATATGTGTGGCTTCTTCCTCGTGCTGGGCATGGCCACGATGATGTTGGATAAACTGGTGTAGGCAGTTGATAGTTGATAGTTGATAGTTGATAGTTGATAGTTGACAGTTGACAGTTGATAGTTGATAGTTGACAGTTGACAGTTGATAGTTGATAGTTGATAGATGATAGATGATAGATGATAGATGATAGATGATAGATGATAGATGATAGATGATAGATGATAGATGATAGATGATAGTTGACATCACATCGACATACGACTCATAAGACTCATAAGACCCATAAGACCCATAAGACCCATCCGTTGACTGCTACGGCTGCCAGCTCGCCCACATCGCACCATGGCCCTCGGGAACGCTCGTGATCATCTTCGCCTCACCCCCGCCAATCGGCATCACGTAGAGCTGGCGCGTGCCGGTGCGCGTGGCGCCAAAAGCCAGCCACTTCCCGTTGGGTGAGGGCTTGGGGTGGTAGTGGGTGACTTTCGGGGCGGATTCCGTGATGCGTGTGATCGTGCCGTCCAGGGTGACGTACATCAGCTCCACAGATTCGCCGTGCTGGCAGGTATAGAAAATGCCCTTGCCATCGGGAGCCCACACGGGCACGTCGCTGCTGCCGCCGTGAAAATCGAATACGTCATAGACCGGTGTTACGCCGGAGAAGCCGCCGCGATCCGCGAGTTTGTGTAATTCCGTGCCGTCGGGTCGCGCGAGGTGGGGGTGGCAGTTGTAGTGCTCGCCGGAAACAAACATGAGCCACGACCCATCGGGGGACCATTGGGGCACGAAGTTGAAGGAATTACCCGTTTCGATCTTGCGCGCGTTCGCGCCATCGGCATCGGCCACGTAGATCTGGTAGTCCTTGTGGTAGGCCACGCGTGCGCCGTCGGGTGAGGGACTCAGTCCGTAGGTGAAGGCCGCATCGCCGTCGGTCATGTCCTTCTTGTTCCGGCCATCGCGATCCATGGAGTAGGGGTGGGACACGCCCTTGATCAACGCGGTGAAGGTGAGCTTGTCGCTGTTGGGCACGAAGATGATGCCCGTATTGTAATCGCTTACCCGCTCCACCGCCGTGAGATTGGTCAGGGTCTTCGAGGTCATGTCATAGGTGTACATGTCGTAGAGCCAGCCTTCTGTCATGCGGAAGTCCTTGTGCTCCTCCTCCCACGCGGCGTTCTCCGGCGTTTCCCAGCCGCGACCGAGAATGGCCTGGGTCCGGTCCGGCGACCATCCCGCGAATTGGGTCCAGGCGTAAGGCTCATTCACCAACTCAAGCGCGATTTTCTCGCGGCCGGTGCCGTCAGCGCGCACCATGCACGCCCGCGCCGTGATCATATTGTCGTAGCGCGTGGGGAGGTTGGTGCGGTATTCGGTGTAGCCGATCAAACCGGGTTCGGACGGGCTGGCTGACGCGGCCAGGGCGAGGGCACTGGCGCTGCTTGCCAGGAAAGCGCGTCGGGTGATCGAGGTTGGCGGCATGTGGGGGCTCCGTAGCGGTTGATGGGTCTTATGGGTCGAATGGGTCTTATGAGTCTTATGGGTCGTATGGGTCGTATGGCACGTCAGTATTGTCGATCTGCCATAGCTCCGCTCTCCATTGTCAATTGTCCATTGTCAATTGTCCATTCATTTCGGTCTCAACGTCGCCTTCTCCGGCACCAGGTGCAGCATGCCGTCGCGTTGCACCACGCCGAGCTTTTCATCAAGCGCCGCAGCCAATGGGTCGGGCCCGGTCATGCCCATGCGCTCGCGAACCCGCGCGCGGAGCCACCAGAAGCCCGAGTTCCAGGAGTACAGATGGTGCCCATGCGGGTGACCGTCCACCGTGCTGATGGACTCATGAAAGGCGGGCATGGTCGCGAGCTCGCGCTCCAGGCGCCAAAGCAGTTTCGCGTCCGTCTCCTCGGGCGTCGCGCCGTGGATGAGCCCGTCGAGGTAATTGCAGGCGTCGTTAAGAAACCACGAGCCGCCAAAGGTGTACACGCCGGAGTGACCGTCGATCAGGTCGCCATTGGCCTTGGAGATGACCCGCATGCCGTAGGGCGACTGAAGCCGCGCGGTGGTTTCCAGGTGCTTCGCCACGATTTCATCGGGCAGCAATTTCTCGCCGAACACCGCATAGGTGAGCACCTCGCCGTAGAGGGAATCCTGGCCGATATGTTCTTGTTGTTGAAGGCTGGTGGCCATGTAGCCGCCCTCCTCGTTGAACATTTTTCGGTAGCCGGCTTTGGCCCGTTCGATATCGGCGTCGGGCACCTCATACCCCAACTCGCGCGCCGCAAAGAGCGCCCCGCAATGGAAGCCCTGGTTGGAAGAGGGGGGATCGCCATCCTCATAGGGCAACTGGTCGTGGTAGGTGCGCATGTGCTTCCACTCGGGCTTCAGGCGCGGCGGGAGAAAGAATCCATCCTTGTCGTTGTTGCGAATGAAGTGCCAGGCCCGATCAATCGTGCGCGGATCCACGTCGGCCCCGGCGCGCTTCGCCAGTACGGCCCAGATAAGGTAGTATTGGGCATTATCCTCATAGTTGATGCGCTCAAAGAAAACCGCGGCCTGAGCCGGAATGTCGTACTCCGGCATGTCGAGGCCCCGGCTCATGTAGAAACCGTCGCTTACCCATTGTTTCCACCCATAGCCCACACCGGAAATGAAAATGTAGTCACTCTCGGGGCGCAGCAGATTGCGGCGCAGCAGCAGGTAGGAGGTATTCCGGAGGATGGCCTCCAGCCCGCTGCTGTTGAAGCCTTTCGCATTGGCGAGGGCAAGGTGAGCGGCGAGTTGAATGTCATACTGCGACTTCACGGGCGACGAGAAGATCCACGTGGTGAAAGTCTGCGTCTCGCCCGCCTCGATGTGCTGCCAGCCATCGAACTCGGCGCGGTAGACGCTCGTCGCGTCCACTTCGCGGGGAATGGAAATGACGCGCTTCGCGGAACCGTCCCCGTTGGTCAGTGAAAAGTTCCGGTGCTCTACGTCAAAGCCGAGGAAGGAGCGGTTCTCCCACTTGCCCGGTGTATCGCCGATGATGCCGTAAAGCGTATCGCCCGATCGCACGCCGAGAAAGGGAAAGGTCTGAAGCGATGCACCGCCAAACTCGGGCCCGCCGCATCCGGGCGTGTAGGTTGCCGACTTTGGTTCTTCGCCGGTGAAGGAGTGAAACGTACCCTCAACCGCTACCTTCCAGCCAAAGTCGAGGTAGTATCGCGCGTCTGATTCGGCGGTCACGGTAACGGTGCGCTCGATCAGGTTGGGGGCGAGGCTTCGATAGGTGTCGCGCAGCGCCAGACCATGGACGTTTCCATCAAGCGCTGTGATGCCACCGCTCGTCTCATGATTCGCAGCCGGAATGGCGGTTGACTCAGAGCCCGACGCGGTCGCGCAGGTCAGCCGCAACGCGGGTAGAGAATCCGAACCGGAGAACACGGGCGAAGCGCCATCATGAATAGCGGCGCGGTTCCCATCGACCACGACGGACAGTTGCGCGTCAGCCGAACTGAAGCACAATGCGGCTGCCGCCACGAGAAGCGCAAGTGAACTGCGTGTCATGTGAAAGATCCCTCTTATGTGTTGGCATAGATTCGGACCGATCCGTCCGATCCGACTGATCGGTCCGCCACGTGTCCGACACCCTGGGCACGGTCCGCCTATTCTTTGATCAGCCAGACTTCCGCCACTTGATTGCCACGTCCGATGACCTTGTCCCAGCGCAGATCGAGTACGCCGTCTTCCGTCGCTGCCTTGGGCACGATGAACTCCAGCGGGAACTGGGGCAACAACTCGGACTCTTCTCCCGGGGCTTTCTCCGCCACCTTTACCTGGGCCGCGCCATCGCCCTTGATGGTATAGCGTACATTTTCCAGCGTAGGACCATAGGCTCCGTGGATTTCGTACGCGCCATCGGCCGTCAACCGCATCACCGCATTGTAACGGCCCGCATAGGTCACGCGAAGTCGATAGTGCGCATCGGGATCGAGGCCCTCATAACGCATCAGCAGGGGCGTATTGCCCAGGCACTCCGCCACGTCGAGCCACGAGAGGCGCTGGGGGCTCCCGTCGTCCATCGTGAAGCCTTCGCGGGGACTGGCAATGGCGGCGGGGTCATCGTGGGCATAGTGCTGGCGCACCAGGTGGGGTTGCTTTGCGGCATTGCCGAGATCGTCATAGAAGCTGCCGTCGCCCGGCGTCTCCCATTGGGCCACGCGGTCGAGGCGCGCGAGGCGCACATCGCCCTCCACGGCGCCCTCGGGCGAGGATGCCGTGGTGCGCCCTTCGAGGATTGCGTCAAACTCATTTTCCAGCCAGAGTCGGTTATTGAGCGGATTGTCCAGGAACTCCAGAATGGCGCCCCGTTCGGGATTGCGCGCCTTGTAGTTTTTTACATCAAGCTGGGCGCCGATGCTCTTGAAGAGTTCACCGCCGAGGGCCTCCATGCGCTTGCGCAGCACATCCGTGGCGGTGTCCTGATCCGACTCCGCCAGAACCGCGCGGGCCTGCTTGATCGCGGGCTCCACCCCGAGCGTCGGGGCATCTCGCAGCACCGCCAGGGCGCGCTCTTCCTGGTCCAGGGCCTTCAGCAGGCGCATCTGGGTGTAGCGGTCAAAATAGGCCCGCATGACGCAGGACTGAAAACGCCAGTTGGCCAGAAGCCTCTCGTCGGCCTTTTCTTCAAGGCCCTTCCAAAGTAGAAAGTTCTCCTCCACACCCTCGCATTCCGCCAGTGGGCCGCTGAAGTTTTCCTCGAAGAGAAAGATGCCCCGCTGCACTTCCTCCGCAATGTCCTCGCCAAAAAAGAAGCGGGCATAGTCGCGCACGATATCCTCTACCGGGCGCTCCGGGTCCCAACCGAGCGCCGACCACACAAACTTGTTCACATCGTCGCCAATGCCGTCGGAATAGGTCACGAAGCCGTCGGAGAACTCCGCGAAGCGATTGTGGATGTTGGCGTGGCCCCGGGGACGAGGCGCGAATGGCTCACGCCCCAGCGTGCGCGCAAATACGGGGTCCCACTCGGGCACGGTGTATTGCGCACGCACCGCATGGCCCACGTCGTCGTAGCGGCGAATCGGATACTGCTCCGGCGTGCGGGCGCGCTGCTCGTCCGCAAAAATGCGCGTCCACGCGCCATAGACCACGCCCGTGAGCCACGTGGGCTGTTCCCGCTGAAGGTAGTCAAAGAACCAGTTGTTCTGTTCCGGGTCAAAGCCCTGGTTGGACGTCCACACGCCGAGATTGGGGTGAATCTTTCGCGCCTCCGCCGCAAAGCGCTCCAGTTCCTTGAACATGAGATCGGGACGGCGGTGGGGGCTGCCGCCGTCGCCCCCGGTCAGGTAGATGTGGTCAAGGTGGGGGATATGGCGCAACGTCTCCACGTGCGCCTCGATCGCTTCATTGACTTCCTCCTCCGGCTGTCCCTCGCCGCCGAAGGCGCCGGAGAAGAGCCAGAAGTCAAAGCCGTAGGCCTGGCAGATACGCGACCACGCCGCCGCCATCTCCGCGCCCGTGAACTTGGTATGGGGCCCATCGAGCTCCCCGGAATCACGAAAACGGGTCGTCTCGAAAGCATTGGCGCCGAAGATGCCCAGCTCGCGCATGTACTGCTCGTAGATTTCAGGCGTCCAGGCGTCGTAGCAATGGGACAGGTTGCGGTAACCGATCTGGTGCCCGCGGTGGGGAAAACGCGGCGCACTCGCGACCGCAAAGGCATCGTCAATGATTATTGAATTCGGACGTAGTTCCATCGCCAGTAGCAGGCGACCGACGGCATAAAAGAGACCGGCGTCGTCGTAGCCCGCAAGAAACACGGTCGGGCGGTCCCTATACTGCTGCACCTTAATCGAGTAGCCTTCGGGCTTCTCCGGTACGGCAAGCTCGACGGGTCCTTTGGTCGTCTGGGCGTTCACCACCTTCATAACGATGAGCGGTGTGCCGTCCTCCCGCGTTATTTCCGTCGTGTCCAGCGTGATGCCCGTACGCCGGGCAATTTCCTCGACCAGCACGCGCCGTGCCGTCTGTTCGATGGCACTGTCGCCGGACTTCAACACTGCGGCGTTGTTCAAGTCAAGAGCCGCCGCATGCGTAGGACTACATACAGCACACACTACAGTGGCCAGGGCCAGCAAACGGGAAACAATCATGGGACATCTCTCCAAGGACAGGGGAAAATCTAGGAGAAGCGATAATAGCCGCTGGCCAATGCCCATGCAAGATAGTTGATAGTTGATAGTTGACAGTTGACAGTTGACAGCGAATTGTCCAGACTCCAGACTCCAGACTCCAGACTCCAGACTCCAGACTCCAGACTCCAGACTCCAGACTCCAGACTCCAGAC
>JAEUWI010000050.1 GCA_016791475.1 Candidatus Hydrogenedentota bacterium | reverse complement strand
CTTTCCCAACGAAGCGTCCTGCGACCGTCTGATAGGCGCGCACTTGATGGAGCGTCAGGAGACCTGGCTGTGCGAGAGCAAGCGGTATCTTGATCTGGACGGCAGGGAGTAAAATAAACACACCACACTAGTACAGAAAACTCTGCCGCATTGGGAGCCTGCCGCAAACAAAAACAAAAAATGTCAACTCCTGCCCAAGTGGACAATACTTGCAGAAACCATTTAACACCACCCCTGAAAAAAACTCTACAGGCCTCAGCACCGTCTCAGTAACTCTACTGGGAAGGGGATGGGAGCGCTCGTAGATAGCGACTCAACTCCAAATCTCCGGATGACTGCAAGGCAGATTCCGCCGGTATTTCACCGTTAATGTTTTCCAAGTATGGATCAGCGCCATTCTCGATCAAGACCTTTACCACACTCCAGTCACCGATAATTGCTGCAACATGTAAGGGGGTATTGTAGTTGGTATTGTCTTCGCGTATACTCACTAATTCTGGACTAGATTTGAGCAACGAATCGAGCTTCGAGTCTTCCCCCTGGATAATGTAGCGAAAGACCAATTGCTCCGGAAGGAGTGTGGACTCATCAACAGGTGGGTCAACACTGTCCACCGAGCTTGAACACGAACTTGCCAAATATAGCGTCAACGCTACAAGCACAAACCTCCCTACCCCGCGCGAACCAAACAGAAACAACATCTCAAAAAATCTCCACAAAATACCTTCGACCGCGAAAGCCGAGTACAAGCCCGGCTGACTTCGGGCTTCTTACTCGGAAAGTTCGCGTAATGCTCTAGCGTGGCCACTTGGAACCTAGAAGCACTCTCGCACCAAAGACCTCGTCAGCCAACTTACTGACCTCGTGTGGGAGTACCTGTGCTCACACCGTACTACGAATTCCAATCTGATCATCAGGGTGCCGGAGCCTCAAGCTCCGGCACCCCGGTGGTTCATAATTTGATATTCAAGTCACCCGATTTCCAAGGACACCCGTGCGGTGACCTCAACCGATAGCGGCTCAAGGGAAGTCCAAACCACTGCCCCATGTGGGGATCCGGAACGCGAACTCATTCACCGGCCACAAGCCGCTCGTCCGCAATTTGCCAAACTCTACGTGCCCATCCATGAACAGAATATTCATTCCGCCCGGAACGTGGTTGAAACGATTCGAACTGTCAAGCCCGCCACCGCTCACTCCAGAGTAGGCGCGAGACTCGTCGAGCATAACAACGGTGCTCGACTGTGCACCGGCCGAAGCACCCGAATTGTTAATGTCGGTGATCAGAAACCTCTCAATACCTTCGCGCACCAAGAGTTGTGTGTAAGTCTTGCCAGAAGGAAGAGTAAAGGTTTGACCGCCAGCCTTATTCTTCCAAAGTGTCGCTGTTTCCGCACCGACATTCAACCCATTCATGTGATTCGCCGCGATCACACCAGTCCGGAACGTACTGGCTACCGCGTAAAAGTCATCCAGCGATCCGTTCATAACCGACGGGGGAATCAGATAGTTGTAGTACCGGTAAGCGCGCACATCGGTGTAAGCACCGCCGGTTATAGCCCTGTCAACGTGGGGCTGTACAGCACACAGATCCGGGGTCACATCGCACTGGTCGTAGTTGCGACCGTCCGCCACAGGGGAGGTGATACCAAAGCAGGGGCTTTCACTGTCGACGCCACCACCTTTGGTAACGAAACTATCATCGCAAGCGGTCATCACGTTGTTCGCGTCGGCCAAGTCGGTCTGCTGAAACAGGGTGTAGCGCCCAGCCGACGGGCAAAGGAGACTCATGTCCGTAAGATACTCAGGATAAACTTGCCACCACCCTATGTACTGGTTCATGCGCTTTAGACCGATACTGGCTTCACTTACATTACCACCAACGTCGATGCCGGAATACGGCCAGCGCTCACCTTTTGACTCGTTTGCAAACATTTTGCACACCAGACCCCACTGCTTGAGGTTGTTCTGGCAGCTAGCGCGGCGGGCCGCTTCGCGGGCGCGCGCCAGCGCCGGAAGCAGAATCGCGGCAAGGATACCGATGATGGCGATAACCACCAGCAGCTCGATGAGCGTGAAGCCCGAACGCTTCTTATTTTGGCCAATAGATTTCATAGCCCTGAATCCTTGTTGTTCGTCTAAAATAAGTTCAATAACACTGAATGGTGGAATGGAATGGATGGCAAGCCCGCGCGGGGAGACGAGACGCAGCGTATATGATGTTGGATTTAATGAGGAATCTCGCCAGCGTGCGGCGCCATAGACCGTCTTTCGTACTGCAATCAATCCATAGGCATTTCTCCCGCAGCTCCTCAGCATTGGAGTGGCACAGACGCACTGTACCACGCGGACCCGCTACGTACCTGGACCGCGCTCTCTCCAGAATGCGAATTGGCGGCTGTAACAACAAATTCTTAACAGCCTCGGAACTATAATTGCACGAATACCCGTAAAAGTCAACAGGTATTTCGGCCCATTTAAAGGCATTGCGAGAACCTCACATGTATTTCGCATGAGATTCTCACAAAGGCACTGGGCCCGGAAGCGCCCTCCCGGCGATGCACGCGGACATCCCAGATGAAAGCGAATGGCGGATGGGTGTACCAGAAAACGATACACTTGCGCCCCAAATCAAGAAAAACTCCCGCCCCCATACGCCCCCTGCGGTCCCAGGCACAGGAGGCGCGCCCCAAATGAACAAAACTCAGACGAGTATGGACTTAACTACGTTACCGTGTACGTCCGTCAAACGGTAGTCCCGGCCCGAATAGCGGTAGGTGAGTTGCTCATGGTGTATGCCCATCTGATGCAGGATCGTCGCGTGCAGATCGTGGACATGGACCCGGTCCTCGACCGCGTGCCAGCCGTACTCATCGGTCGCGCCGTGGGTCAGACCGCCCCGAATGCCCCCGCCAGCCATCCACATGGTAAAGCCGAAGGGATGGTGCTCGCGGCCATTGGTGCCCTCGGCCGTCGGCGTACGACCAAACTCGCCGCCCCAGAGCACCAGGGTCTCATCCAGCAGGCCCCGCGACTTCAAATCCTTCAGCAGCCCCGCCATGGGCTTGTCCGTGGCGGCGCAGTTGGCGGGAAGCTCTTCCTTGAGTCCGCCGTGCTGGTCCCAAAGCTGGCAACTGGATCGCTTGGCCGTCTGGGTGTGATAGACCTGTACACAGCGCACCCCCCGCTCCACCAGGCGTCGGGCGAGCAGGCACTGCTTGCCAAAAATCTCGGTCACGGGCTCGTCCATGCCGTACAGGCGCCGGGTGGCCTCGGTTTCACCTTTGATGTCAAAAGCCTCCGGGGCCTCCGTCTGCATGCGATACGCCAACTCGAAGGAGGCGATACGCGCGCTCAACCGGCTGTCCTCTTCGCGCTGGGCCTGATGCTGGGTATTCAATTTTGCCAGCATGTCGAGTTGCTTCCGCTGGACGCCGCCGTCGAAGCGCTGGTTGGCCAGATTGGCGATGGGGTTATCCATATCGGCCACCAGCGTACCCTGGTAGGCGGCGGGCAGGAAGCTGGAACCCCACAGGGGCGCGCCCTGGGCCGGCTGCGCGGGACTGAGTACCACAAAGCCCGGCAGGTTCTGGTTTTCGCTGCCCAGGCCGTACAGAAGCCACGATCCCAGACTGGGACGGCTGAAGGTCTGCTCGCCCGTGTTCATCTGAAGGCAGGCGCCGTTATGGTTGATATTGTCCGCCACCATGGAGCGAATGACGCACATATCGTCGGCGCACGTGGCCAGATTGGGCAGGAGTTCGCTGAATTCCATGCCGCTCTGACCGTGGCGCTTGAAGGTCCACGGCGAGCCCAGCAGATTGCCGGTCTTCGTCCGCTCCAGCTTGGGCTTCTCGAAGGGCAGGGGCTTTCCCATCTCCTCCAGCAACCGGGGCTTGGGATCGAAAAGGTCCACGTGGGACGGCCCACCGGACATGAACAGGAAAATGACGTTTTTCGCCCGGGCGGGGATGTGGGCGGGCTGCACCGCCAGGGGATTCAGCGCCGAGCCGGCCCCAGCCTGATTGGGCAGCATCGTGGCCAGGCCCAGCATGCCAAAGCCGCTGGCAAAGCGGGAAAGGACCTGGCGGCGGGAAAGGCGATTCGGGCTCTCTGGGTACATCGTCTGCGGCTCCTTGGTAGTCGCCGCTATTGTACACCGAAGCGCGGGTGAAAAATCATTTCCAGTTTTCGCGCAGGGCATCAGACCGATCAGACAGATCGGACCGATCAGATCAGTCTGATCGGTCCAATCGGTCTGACAGTCTATTTCTTCCCGGGGTAGGTGTCCGGCAGAATGCTCACGCCCGTGGTGAACACAAACGGCATGGGAAATCCGGGATTCTTGAAAGTGGCTTCAATCAGAAAGGCCGTGTAGCCGTCCTTAATCTCCGGCAGCGCGCGGTACACGCCGTCTTTGCCCTCCAGGGGCGTGCTCGTCCACGCCTTGCCGATTTCTTCCAGGCGGAAGTCCCGGGCTTTCGGGTTGTGGGCCTGCCACAGCAGCACCTTCTCCGGTGCGGTCGTGCAGGTCATCTCCAGCGCGCCGTCGGCCTCCATCTTCCACGTATATTCCGGGCGGGGCGTATCGGCCAGCAGCGCGTTGTAGAACGAGGCCGCGTTCATATAGGCCTCAATGCTCAGGCCATGATCCGTATTGGGCATGTAGCGCAGGTGCTTCTCGCCCACCAGGTCATTGAAGTAAAACTTCCACGAGTCCGGCGTGAAAAACTGATCGCCCGCCGAATTGATGATGTACTTCGGCATGGTCAGGCGATCACGATAGCTGTAGGGCTCCACAATATCCAGCAGCGCCTTCATCTCCGGCGTGCGCACCCGGCTCATGATTTCCATCTCCACATACTCGCTCACCGCCGGCGCGTAGAATCCGTAGGCGTTAAAGTGGTTCTCCACCGAGGGCACAAAATTGAGCACGTCGATCACCGCCGGCGCAATACCGATCACCCGCTTGTCCACCGCCGCCGTGGTCCACGTGGTCCAACCCCGCTTGGATGCGCCCAGCACGAAAAACTTCTCCACATCGGGCATCTCGGCCTGAACCATATCCATCGCGCGCACCACCGCCTTGGTCATGGGAAGGCGCGCCAGCCACTCGGCCCTTCCCCCCTTCAAAAACTTGTCCCAGCCATAGGTGATGAGCGCATCTTCCTTGCGGCCATCCTTGTATTGCTCCATCGTCTCTTCCGTAAAGTTCAAGGGCTGGTTGGGGATTTGCTTGACCTCCATCACGATGGAACCCGTGGTCAGCGCGATCTGCACCAGCGCCGGATTCACTTTCGGGGCTTCCCCGCCATTGCCGCCGCCGCTGATCACCACCATGGCCGGCTTGAACTTGCGCTCTTTCGGAACCACCACCGTCACCCAGTGTTCCCAAAGCGTACGGTCCACGTCCTTACTCGTAAGCCACTCCTGAGAAACCAGATGATAGACCTTCGCGTCGTGCATCGCGCTCGACGTGCTCGCCGCCTCATCCAACGAATACTTGAACGCGGGATCGGGCTTGCTGACATAGTCGTCCAGCGGCGTGGCCCGAACAGTGGCCGCAAAGAGGGCCAGGGCGAAGGAGAAAAAGATGCGGTGGGTGAGTCGTTTCATGGTGGCCTCGTGGGTTGGAGTGGACGCGGGGCTGCCGTCCTATCGAACGGTAGGTCTGGATTATAGCGAAATCGGGCTCATTCGGCAAGTGGACCAAGTGGACCAAGTGGACCAAGTGGACCAAGTCCACCCTGTCCACCCTGTCCACCCTGTCCACCCTGTCCACCCTGTCCATTTCGTCCAAAATATTCCTTGCCAAATTCTTCCGACGGGTGTAGCCTGATCTCCAGTCAACTCCACCAACACGGGGGCAATCCATGTCCGAGCACGAACCCCTACTCCCTAAACACGGCGGGTACCGAAAGCTCAAGAGTTTTCAGGTCGCTCAACTCGCATACGATGTTACGGTGCGGTTTTGCGACCGCTATATTGATCGCCGGAGCCGCACCCATGATCAGATGGTTCAAGCGGCGCGTAGCGGGGTCCAAAACATCGTCGAGGGCAGTCAGGCCTCCGGTACATCGAAGAAAACCGAACTGAAACTGACCAACGTGGCGCGGTCAAGCCTGGAAGAGCTGCGGAAAGACTACGAGGACTTTTTGCGTCACCGAAGCCTCGCACTCTGGCCTGGGGACGACCCACGTCGCGCTGAGCTCGTCGCGCGACGCTGCACCACCGCCGATGATGTCGCGCTTTGGGTCGTGGACCATCGCAAAGAACACGCCGCGCTCTATACTTCGCTGGAGCCCCCGCGGGCCAACGCGGAAATCTCGGCCAACGCCGCGCTGGTTTTGATCAATGTCGCGTGCGGCCTGCTCAATCGCCAGATCGCAGCACAAGCGCGAGCTTTTGAAGAACAAGGCGGCTTCACCGAGCGACTTTACCGCGTGCGTTCGGAGCGAAGGCGAAACAATCAATAACCGGCCAACCTGGCTCATCCCGCCGGCGGTCCACCACGGCCACCACGTCCACTCAATCCACAAACATGAACTCATTGCTGCTGAACAACACATGCACATACGCCGCCAGCGCCCCGCCCTCGGGATAGCCCAACTCGCTCAGCAATGCCAGCCCCTCCTCAAGTTCCTGCTCCGTCACGGGCCGACCATATATCTTCTCGTACAACTCCGCAATGACGGCGCGGGCCTCCGCCGCCCCCGCGTACTTCGCGGCCAGGGTCTCGGCTTCCCCCAGGACAAAGGGATTGTTGAGCATGAACAGCGCCTGGGGCGACACCAGCGATTCGTTGCGACGGGGCACGACCGACGTTGGGTCGGCACCGTCGAAGAGGGTTGTAAAAGTATTCAGGTTCGAACGAACGGTCCGCAAATAGAGGGTGCGCCGCGGGGTGGCAATGTCGGTAACCGCCATGCCGCCCATGGTCAGGTCCAGACGTCCAGAAGCCGCGAGGAGGCTGTCGCGCACTGCCTCCGCCTCAATCTTGCGCCGGTTCATGCGGGCAAGGAACTGATTGTCGGGATCTTGTGTCGCCGAGAGGGCGTTGCCGCCTGAGGCCTGCTGATAGGTGGCCGATCCCATCATCACGCGGTGAAGGTGCTTCAGACTCCAGCCGGATTCGATGAACTCGCTGGCGAGATAGTCCAGCAGTTCGGGGTGTGTCGGGGGCTGGCCCTGCTTGCCGAAGTCGCCCGGCGTGCGCACCAGTCCCTGGCCGAAATGAAGCATCCAGACGCGATTGGCCATCACCCGAGCGGCGAGGGGATTGCTCTTGCTGGCCACCCAGTCGGCCAGCTCCAGGCGACCACTGCCTGCGCCCACGGGCGGCTGGGATTCGCCCGCGAGCACCACCGGCATGCGCCGGGGTACGACGTCGCCCAGATTGGCATAGCTGCCGCGCTTGTGAACCTTTACATCGCGGATACCCTCATAGGGCGTGCCGGGCACGCCGCCCTCCTGAATACCCACGGCGAGTTCGATGGGCTTTGCCAGGCGCGCTTCGATAGGGCCCAGGGTCTGGTCAATCTCCGCCAGTCGGGGATGCTGTGGTTGGGGAGGCGCCTCGATCCAGAAGGGCCCGGCTTCACCCAGGAATTTCGCCAGGTACTCCGCCATGGCGCCCTCGGCGGGTTGCAATGCCGCCGCCTGCACCAGGCGGGCCGCGTCGCGCAGCGCCTCCGCCGGCCGGGCGCCGGTCGCGACTTCGGCCTTCGCCGTGTTCCACGGGGCGAACAAGATCGAATCGGGTGTCAACCCTGCGCGGGTCTCGGCAAGCCACCATACATCGGGACGCCCCGCCCCGTCAGGCCAGGGATTGCCCAGGGCAAACTGGGGAACGACCTCGCTGGACAGATTCCACGCCGGGCCATTGGCGGGGGCGATGGTCAAATCCACCACCGTGCTGTCGCAGGCATGCCCCATGGCCGGTTCGACGCGGAGAATAAGGAAATCGCCGATGTTGAAATCATAGGGTGCATCCAGCGCCACATTGGCCGTTCCGCCATTTGCCACCATGCCCTCGCGCAGGATCGTGTCCTGACCGCTCCGGCGGCTGATGAGCTTCCAGGCAACACCATCGCCGCAGGAAGCATCGGCATCGGCCACGCGCGCCGTAACCGTGCCGCTGATGGCCTCGGGACTGCGCCACGCCACTTCAACCGGCGTAACCGGCGCGGGATGAACAATGAGCGACTTCGCCGGCTGCGTGATAGAGAGGTACTTCATTTCCTCGTCGCTGGTATTGGCGGCGGCGGCGGGCATGTCCTCCATGCCGACGCGACCAAGGAGCCCGGCCTTGCCATGGATGCCGGGAGTGACGCGATTCATCAGCGAGAAACCCGTCTGATTCAGGAAACGTGTCCAGCGCTCGACCACCTGAGAATTCAAATTGGCGGGGTCCACCCCCGGCGCGCCCGACGCGGCGAGGAGGTAGTCGGCGGCGCGAGTCGATTCCTGTTTCACCCATTGCACCTGGGCCTCGCGCACCAGCGTCGCCCGCTCGGCACGGAGGGCCTCGGCCTGCTGCTGGTCCGCCGCGCGCTGGGCGATCTCTTCCTTGGACGCCATCGGGATATGCAGAATCGGCGATCCTTCGGTCTTGGCGCCCGGCCCCGGCAGAATGCTGGTGCTGTAAAAGATACCCGCCAGGGCGTAATAGTCCTGAGTCGTAAAAGGATCAAACTTGTGGTCGTGGCAGCGGGCGCAGGCCAGCGTGGTCCCCAGCAATCCGCGGGAGACCACATCGATCTGATCGTCCACGATATCCGAGACCATTTTTTCCTTGTCGGCATCGCCCTGGGGCCAGTTGCCGATGGCCAGCATCGCCGTGGCCACGAGACCATCACGATTAAATCCGCCGTCCGGCCCGGGAATGAGATCCCCGGCGATCTGGTAACGGAGAAACTGATCGTAGGGCATATCGGCATTGACCGAATTCACCACCCAGTCGCGATAGCGCCAGACCTCGACCGGATCCGTGGCGGCGCTGGCCCGGGAATCGAAGGAATCCGTGTAGCGCACGACATCGAGCCAGTGCCGTCCCCAGCGCTCTCCGTATTGAGGCGAAGCGAGGAGGCGCTCGATGAGCCTGTCGTAGGCCTCGGGTGATTCGTCGTCCAGAAAAGCGCGTACTTCCTCCGGTGTGGGCGGAAGGCCGGTAAGATCATACGTGGCGCGACGAATCAGCGTACGCTTATCGGCCGCAGCCGATGGCTGAAGCCCCGCGCCTTCGATGCGCTGGAGAATGAAATCATCGATCCCCGTCTTCGCCCAGGTTGCATTGGCCACCGAGGGCGATGCGGGCTTCGAGATGGGTTGGTAGGCCCAATGCTTGCGCCCGGCTTCCACGTCGATTCCGGCGGGCTTGGCCGCTGTCTTCGCGGCATCGCCGTAGTCCGGCCATACCGCCCCATCAGCCACCCACTTTTGGAGCACGGCGATCTTCTCGTCGGGCAACTTGCCGTCCGGCGGCATCTTGACGTCGCCGGTATAGCCGAGCACCGTAAAAAGCAGGCTGGCCGGATCGCCCGCCTTCACCACGGGGCCGCGCGACGCGCCCTGAAGCATGGCGGCGGCGGAATCCAGGCGAAGGTCGCCCTTCTGCTTCTCCGCGCCATGACAGGCAAAGCAGTTCTCGGCCAGAATGGGCCGGACTTCGTTCTCAAAAAACTGCACCGGGTCGGCGAAAGACGGGACGGCAAGGGAAAGGCCCGCAAGAAAACTGCACGTGAGGGGCGTCAAACGGAACTTCGAGGTGGTCATGGGTAACGTTTTCCCGGCTCTCTGCTACTTGAGGTCTGCGAAGGTGCACGCCAATTGAAGATTCTACTCTGGCGAGACGGGGTGGCGCAAAATAAACCGGATTTCAAAACTCGCGGTAGTTCCTAACTTCTTGAATTGGGGCGTATGGTCATTCAGCCACTATATCCCCATAAAAGCAGCTTCGATCGTCTGTCGCTCTGAAACACCATTGATCTGCTTTCCCATCACCGCCTTATTGATCGCTAGAGCACTCTTCAACCGGGGCGTATCGTTCTCTGATTTGCCTAACTTCTCCCATTTAAGGAACGCGTTTAGGTCGGCGTTGAAAGAGTTTAAATAGGCTGGCTCGCCAAAAACGCTGTCATCCGAGCCTTGTGTAAAGTACCCATCGATAACCTCGGCAGCCCTTTCAAGCAAGGCAACTCGAGCATCGCCATCCTCCATTACCTTCACCAACGCGGAAGAGATTGTGCGATGGTCCAACGACTTGTTAGAACGTGATAGCACATCGCGAAACAAGTCTATCACTACCATCAGAAAGAGAAACCGCGTTTGCCGACGCGACTGCTTAACTGCACCTCGCCCGAAGCCCATAGCCCCGATAGATTCTTGTAATAGGTACGCCGCATAAAGATCCACCGCCCCAAATGGCCCACCATCAGATTCAGTTTCGTTTACAATCCTCTTGAAAACAGACCCATCGGGTAGAAATGGTGGATTCTTGCCGAACGCCATCCCAGCCTCGCCTAGCCAACCCGCACCATACAATTTCACCAAGTCTGCAGCATTCGCGTGCTTCGTAAACTGCTTGGTCGATGAGTTTGTATTCTGAAGCGCTTTCTGAGAATCCCAACCACCACGCTGTATTTCCAGATAAAGATCGTAGCGCGACGCCATTTGCGATTGCCAAGTCTTGAAATCGTTCGTCAGCGCAAGGAAGTCTTTTTCGCGAATAGCATTCTGACTGTTCGTGAAGCGGGTGATGGCCTGAAGTAACGTCTCACCGCTATCTCCAACTTTTACAATCTTGGCCACAACCACGCCATGTGCTGCCTTCTCTTTCCATGCTTCGGTCTCAGGGTTTACGCCAGTTCCGCCAGAGTTTAGCCGATTGTGAAAAACCTCCCAAATCGTACGAGTGGTCTGACAACCGTTTACGATATAGGGCTCCGCAAGCGCCACATGGCCATCCTCTTTACTGAAGCTGTGAACAACAATCGTAATCCCGTTATTGTATAGGCCGAACCGCTCCGGCGCATCGCGCAAAGTACTTTGCATCGCCTTGTTGACCTTGCCGCGCCCGCCGAGAAATCGACGGACATTCTTCTCGTAAATCCGGTCCAAGTCACCCGTCTGGTCACGATAGCGCTTGAGGAACTGGTATAGATTCACAAGCCCAATTGACCCAACAAGCAGATCCGAACCAGAATGTACAAGCTGAGCATCTAGCTCGACAATCAACCTATTGTCGTTTACTGCCGCCTCCGCCTCTTGCAGTCTGGCATAAATAGTCTCTATTGAAACAGATTCGACATCAAACAAGGCACCAATCCGTGCCGCGCCCATAGCACGTATATCAGCGAGCACTTGCTTCTCTTGAACCGTAAGACCAACCTCCGTTGCGAAAACGAGAACTATCTTGTCGGCCACGGATGCGCCCAAACGGAAATTGTTTATACGTTCAAGTAGTCCTTCAGCCAGCGAATTCAGCTTAGGACGATTCCCGTCGAGCGTATCGATGACTTTCTGGCCCTCAGTCAAAAGAGTGTTGGCACCGGCAAACGCAGCGCCGTACTTACTTTGAACAAGGTACCATGTATGACCGGAAACGCCATCATCATCGGAGACGACCTCCGGCCCGGTGTCAAGAAGGGCTATATCAATCCCGCCATCAGATGACCCATCGCAATAAGTAAAGT
This sequence comes from Candidatus Hydrogenedentota bacterium, assembly GCA_016791475.1. Taxonomy (NCBI): domain Bacteria; kingdom Pseudomonadati; phylum Candidatus Hydrogenedentota; species Candidatus Hydrogenedentota bacterium. The sequence continues at coordinate 42,436 of JAEUWI010000050.1, read as the reverse complement.
CGGCGGTGACATCGGAGGTGTCCAGCCACTGGGTCACAAGTTTAAGGGCAAAGCGTCGCCCTAATTCTACCGTCGACGGAGTGCCCGCTTGCACTTCTTCGAGCCAAGATTGACGAAAACATTCAAAATCATTCATGTCGTTCTTCCTCAATTGAATCTGGCCTATTCTATATAGTGATCGCCGGTTTAACAACTAGCCCTCAGCACCACCAAAGGCTACAGCCATCTCGCGCGGCGGCGGCCGACATTTCTACTGCCCTACCTTCGATTCCTCAACCTTTCCGCCAGCAGCGTGTTCCGCCGCGTGATCTGGCTGTTCCGCACGGCCATGGCGATCGCCTTCTCCTCGCCTACAATCACCACAATCTTCTTCCCCCGCGTGATCGCCGTGTAGAGCACATTGCGCTGGAGCATCATGTAGTGCTGGCCGAGCATGGGAATCACCACGGCGGGGTATTCGCTGCCCTGCGATTTGTGCACCGTCATGGCGTAGGCCAGGCCGAGATCGTCGAGTTCGTCGAAGCCATAGAGCACCCGGCGCTGCTCGTCATACGCCACCTCCACCTCCAGTGCCACCTCATCCACACGCGATATCACCCCTACGTCGCCGTTGTACACGTCCAGCTCGTAGTTGTTCCGCAGTTGCATAACTTTGTCGCCATCGCGAAGGTCCCGCTTGGCGATGGGCTTGCCGTTGGGGTTCAAGGCCGCCTGAAGGGCTTCGTTCACCCGGACCATGCCCGTCTCGCCGCGCCGCATGGGGCTGAGTACCTGAATATCTCGAATGGGATCGAGCCCGAACTTCTTCGGCAGGCGCTCGGTGACGATCTCCACGATAGTCTCCAGCGCGCGCTCGGGCTGGGGACGGTCGATGATGAAGAAATCCTCCGTGTTGAACTGGGGATGCTGGCCCGTATTAATCCGGTGGGCGTTGACCACGATGCCGCTCTGCTCCGCCTGGCGAAAGATGGTCTTCAGCGTGACCACCGGCACCACCTGGCTTGCGATGATATCCATCAGCACGTTTCCCGCACCCACGGAGGGGAGCTGGTCGATATCGCCCACGAGAATCAGACGCGAGAAGGGCGGAATGGCCTTTACCAGCGAATACATCAACTGCATGTCCAGCATGGACGCTTCGTCGATGATAATCAGGTCGGTGAGGATCGGGTCCGTCTCGCAGCGCGTGAAGCCGCCGAATTTCGGACTGAATTCCAGCAGGCGGTGGATGGTGCGGGCCTCGCGACCGGTTGCCTCTTCCACGCGCTTGGCCGCGCGGCCCGTGGGCGCGGCGAGCTGATAGGAAACGTTCTTCTTATCGAGTATCGCCAGCAGACTGTTGATCACCGTCGTCTTGCCGGTCCCGGGGCCACCGGTGATCACCATGACTTTGGACGCGAGTCCAGTGCGGATGGCCTCCTGCTGCTCCTCGGCCAGTTCGATCTTCAATTTCTTCTGCGCCCACTTCAGGGCATTGTCCATATTCAGGATTTCAATACTCTCGGAGGGCGTGCTGATGAGTCGCTTGAGGTATTCCGTCGCACCGGATTCCGCTTCGTAATTCTTCGGCGTGTAGCAGGCCTCCTGATCGCGCACGATTTTGCCCGACGCCACGACGCGCGCCAAGGCTGCCCCCACGGGTTCGCGCGCAATATCCAGCAGCGCCACACTATCCTCCACGAGCTGGTCGGCGGGCAGATACAGGTGTCCAAAGACCGTGGCCTGCTGGAGCACGTGGGCCACGCCCGCTTCCAGCCGCGCCTCGGAATCTTTCGCAATGCCCAGGGAGACCGCGATCTTGTCCGCGCCTTTGAAAGAAATACCCGAGATGTCCTCCGCGAGGCGGTAGGGATTGCTCCGGAGAATGGCCATGGCGCCGTCGCCATAGACCTGATAGATCTTCACCGCCTGCGACGGCGTGATGCCGTGGCCCTGAAGGAAAATCATGATGGATTGGACGGCCCGCTGGGAGGCCCAGCCCTCGCGGATCTGCGCGGCCCGCTTCTTCCCGATGCCCGGCACCTTCTGAAGGCGGTGGGGCTCTTCGTCGATAATGCGCAGGGTCTCCACGCCAAAGGCCGCGACCAGCCGTTTCGCATAGGTGGGACCGATGCCCTCGATCAGGCCCGAGGCGAGATACTTCTCAATGCCATCGATGGTGGAGGGCACGACGCCCTCGAACTTCTCGACTTTTAACTGGGGTCCGAACTTCTTATCGTTGATCCAGCGCCCCGTGAGCCGAACGGTCTCCCCCTCCGAAACCGCCAGGAGATTCCCCACAAACGTGACGGGATCCGGTTCGGTCGCCACATCAAGTCGCCCCACCAGAAAGCCCGACTCCGGGCTTTCAAACACAATGCGCTTCACCACGCCCTCCAGCACCACCGGCGGAGCAAGATCGCCCTGGGTCGTCTCGGCGCCGTTGTGCGGATGCATCAGCCCCTCCGGGGAATGGTGAATAGTGAATTCGGAATAGCAAATGGGGACGCGGTGAACTGCTTCGGTGAGAACAGCTTAACACGCGAAAGACGCCCGTGCCAATGGGGAGGGGAAGGGGAAAGAGGGAGGAACCGCAAATTTTCGCAAATTAACGCAAATTTGAATAGCATGAAACTCGGGCGCTCTGCACTTCGCATTAGTCAACGTTGCCGGTTGGGCTGATAGACTACCTTCTTGTGCTGTAGGCTGGCGTAGCGAAAATTAAGTATTATGCCCACTTCCAACCCGCTGATTTTGAGGTAGTTGAGAACCTGCCCTATGTGATCGTCAATTATCTTCTCGGCGACCTTAGTCTCAACGATTACCCGCCCTTCGACTACAAGGTCTGGAATGTAGTCGTCGATCTTTTCACCCCGGTAGTAGACTGGATAAGGTTGCTGAGTTGCGCACCTCAATCCCCGGTGCTGCAACTCCACTATAAGGGCCCGCTCGTATGTTTTTTCTCGCAGGCCATGCTTGACGCCCGTACTCACGGCCATGGCAGCACCAATGATCTGGTAAACGAGGTCGTTCTCGACCCAGTCGTTCGCCCCGTTCCGCTCCTCTCCCATATCAAACCCTCGCTTCAAGTCTGTTTCGTATCGCCTGTGCGCAGGCCCTGTCAGAAACACTCATGTCGAACGGAAGGATGTATTACAGGCATCAACTTTAGATCGTGACCACGCTCTGACGCGAATAATTCGACGTCGCAGAAATAATTTGCGTAAATTTGCGTAAATTTGCGGTTCAGTTCCGTTTTTCCTACTTATTCTCCTCCGCAATTCGCTCAATTATACTCGTCGTGCTCTGTCCTTCAACGCCGGGGATGATCGCGATACTTCCGCCATACCCTTCCACGAGCCGGCGCTCTTCCTGCACGATCGTATCGATGGTGTAGTCACCGCCCTTGGCGTAAACATCCGGCTCCAGTGCTTCGAGCAGGGGCATGGGCGTCTTGTCGTCGAAGAGCACAATGTAGTCCACGCATTCCAGGGCAGACAGCACGGTCGCGCGATCACGCTCGTTCACCACGGGCCGACCCGGCCCCTTGTTTTCCTGCACCGACTTGTCGGTGTTGAGTCCAACGACAAGAGCGTCGCCCTCGCGGCGCGCGGCGATGAGGTAGGTGATATGGCCCACGTGGAGAATATCAAAGCAGCCGTTGGTCCAGACGACCTTCTTTCCTTCGGCCTTGAGCTTGTCCATGATCGGACGGAGCTGCTGCACGGTCTTCAGCTTGGCCGGACCCTGCTGGCCATAGAGTACGTCGTCCACTTCCGCGCGGCTGACGGTGACTACCCCCTCCTGCTCCACGGCGATGCCCGCCGCGATATTGCCCAGGAAGGCCGCGTCGCGCAGGCTCGCGCCCGCCGCACGGGCCAGCACCACCATGGCGGCCACGGTGTCGCCCGCGCCGGTCACGTCCACCGCCTTCACCGGGCGGATGGCCACATTCTCCACGGTGCCGTCGGCCGCGAAAATTTCGATGCCGTGGGGCCCGCGGGTTACGAAGGCATTTGTGGCGGAGTTCAGCAGGAACTTGCCCGCCTTCATGAGGCTGTCGGCGTCCGTCACTTCGATGCCCGCCGCGCGCCCGGCCTCCGCGTCGTTCGGCACGACAATATCGATACCATTAAAGAACCCGGCCCGGGCGCGGGAGTCGGCCACGGTCACCAGGTTGTATTTCTTCGCGCACTCGACGATGGCGGCCAGCACCTTGTCGGTAATGGTGGAAACGGCTTGATCGCCGAGAAGGATGGCGTTCATTTTCGGGGCCAGCTCGTAGATCTTCGCCACCACCTGCGCCTCCACATCGCCCGTGATAAGCGTGGGCTTGGGGGTATCGGTGCGAAGAATTTCCTGGGTCGGCGTGTTGTGGCCGCCGGCGCGGAGCTTGCCGTAGGTGCTCGTGGCGCGGGTCGGATCCACCACGATGTGATCCGTGTTTACCCCGCGCACTTCAAATTCACGCTTCACAATGCCCGCGTTCACGTCATCGCCAATGACGCCCAGCATGGTGACCTTGCCGCCCAACGTGGAGGCGTTGCACGCCGCATTGCCCGCCGCGCCGGGGTTGTATTTGCGCTTCAGCACCTCGAACACCGGAATGGGCGCTTCAAGACTGACCTCCACCACCCGACCAGAGACGTTTTCGTCCAGGTAAATGTCGCCCACGGCCAATACATTGATATCGTCGAAGCGGGCCATCAGCGCCCGGTAGTCGGTGTTTTCCATGCTGAATTCAAGTCCTGTGGTGATTTGTGGGGAAGGGGCAGAGCGTGGAATTGTAGCGCAAGCGTCGGGCAATTGACAATGAACAATGGACAATGAACAAAGAAGTGGGCCATCCGACGGATTCGTCTGATACGACGAAATTGGCTGACCCGATCCGTCCTATCAGTCCTATCCGTCGAATAGGACTTACCGGCGCCATTGGGAAATGGAAGGTGTCCCCCCGTTATCAATTGTCCATTGTCAACTGTCAATTGCTATACTATGCCCTTCCCAATTGCGGCTCCAACCTAAGGGACCCCTCATGGCTAAAAAGAAAATGATACCGCCCCGCAGTGACGTGAAACTGGAAGACACCTGGGACCTGACCCTGATCTTTCCGAACGATGCGGCGTGGGATAAGAGCTACAAGAAGCTCGAAAAGATGATACCCACCTTCGCGACCTTTCGCGGGAAGCTGGGCAAGTCGGCGAAGAACATCCTGGCCTGCTGCGAGTTTGAGGCCGAGTTCGGCAAGCTGGCGGAGCGCCTCGGCGTCTACGCCTTCTTGAAAAGCACGGAAGATGTGGCCAACAGCGCCTACCAGGGCATGGTGGGGCGCTACATGTACCTCGCCACGCAAGCGGGAGAGGCATCCAGCTTTATCGCGCCGGAGATGCAGGCTATCCCCAAGGCGAAGATGAACGAGTTCATCAAGAGCCCCCTGTTGAAGGACTATAAATTCCAGCTCGAAAAATTGACCCGCTACCGGCCCCACATCCTCTCTGAAAAGGAAGAGCGGCTCCTGGCGATGCAGGGCGAAGTCGCAGGCTCGGCCTCGAACATCTTTGAGCAGCTCAATGACGCGGATATGAAGTTCGGCACGGTGTTGGATGAATCAGGCGTGGAAGTGGAGTTGACGCAGGGTTCCTTTCGCAGCCTGCTGGAATCGCCCAAGCGCTCCGTGCGCAAGGAAGCCTTCACCAAGTTCTACAAGGAATATGAAGACCACGGCCACACCCTGGCCGCGACCCTGAGCGCGAGTGTGAAGCAGGACGTGTACCAGTCCAAGGTGCGCAACTACCCGTCGGTCGTGGAGTCCGAGCTTTTCTCAGACAAGGTGCCCCTTGCGGTTTACGATCGCCTCCTGGACACGGTCCATGCGAATCTGCCCACCGTCTATCGCTATATGGACCTGCGTAAGCGCGTACTGAAGATCAAAGACCTGCGCGCCTACGACACCTATGTGCCCATCGTGAAATCGCCGAAGGTGGAGATTCCCTATGGCGAAGCCGTGGGTCATATCTGCGATGCGCTCGCGCCCCTGGGTGAAGGCTATGTGGAGTTCATGCGCAAGGGCCTGCTGGACGGACGCTGGGTGGACCGCTACGAAAACCAGGGCAAGCGGAGCGGTGCTTTCTCCTATGGCGCCTACGGAACGCCGCCCTACATCATGATGAACTACAAGCCGGACGTCATCGACAGCATGTACACGCTGGCCCACGAAGCGGGCCACTCCATGCACACCCACTACAGCGCGAAGCATCAGCCTTACCACTACAGCCACTACACGATTTTCGTGGCGGAGGTGGCCTCCACCTTCAATGAACAGTTGCTCGGCAAGCACCTCTCCCGCCTCGCGAAAACGAAGGCGGAAAAGGCGCGGCTGATTAACAAGGAGATCGAAGAGATCCGCGGCACGATCATCCGCCAGACGATGTTTGCCGAGTACGAGCGCATCATCCACGCCATCGCCGAAGCGGGCGAGCCCCTGACCCTGGACACGTTCCGCAGCCAGTACCGTGGACTGCTCGATCTCTACTTCGGCCCCGGTTTCACCATTGACGCGGCGCTGGAACTGGAGGGGCTTCGCATCCCCCACTTTTACAATTCCTTCTACGTCTACAAATACGCCACGGGCCTCTCGGCGGCCATCGCGCTGTCCGAAATGGTCACCAACGGCGGCGAGAAAGAGCGCGACCGCTACCTGCGCTTCCTCCAGAGCGGCGGTTCGAAATATCCGCTGGATCTGCTGAAGGATGCCGGCGTGGATCTCACCACGCCCGCCCCGGTGGATGCCGCCATGGCGCGCTTTGCAACACTGGTGGATGAGCTGGAGAAGCTGGTGTAGCGTTTCACAGGCCACTGAATGAACAAGCCCCGCAGGCCAGTGCCCGCGGGGCTTTCTGCATTTCAGGAGGAGCAGTAAGGTTTTCCACGGGTGACACCCGCCACGGCGCGTCCGAGACCCACACACGGAGGAGCTTGCGACGGAGTTTGTGGGTGAAGAGACGTTGGTGAAGGCCGTTCATCTCACACCCCATTGGCCTCCTTGCGTTGTGCCACGCGATCCGGCAACGCCGGTTCGTGTGCCCGAGGTGGCGTTCACTCCGCAGTCCGTCGGAAACTCGACGGCCCCATTCAGACTCGAAACTCGATGCGCGCGCAAACCAACAAGTCGCTCAGCCCGGGTCACTGGAATCCTGTGAAGCCCTCCAAAAAATCGCGCGGCGCGGAAGGTGGGTTAAGCTTCCAGCTTGACGAAAGGCACACGTATCGCCCAAAAAGGCACGGCTGTATGTATATGAGACTCCAGGAGCGTGAACGAATCAATGGACACGTCGGCGATTGAAGCAGGCTGTGCGTCAAGCTGGAAGCTTGACCCACCTTCGGTCAATCTCGGAAAGTCCGAGTGTACGACTAAAGGCCAGGTATCTCACGGCGCCAACGAGTTCAAATACTCTTCCAGATTGGTGTAGCCGTCGCCGTCGCGGTCGGCGTTGCCATCGGCCCCATCCGCCGGATTCAAGCCCTTGTCTTTCTCCCAGGTATCCGGCATCCCGTCGTGGTCGCCATCTTCAGGCGCAGGTTCGGATTTCAGTTCCGGCCAGCCGCCCACATCCTTCTGGGAATCGATGATGCCGTTGCCGCCGCCCTCGAAGCTTTTGCCGTACTTCGCGGTGCCCGTGCGTATTTCCTCGATAATCCGGGTGTCCACCGAATCGCGCACGAGCGACGCACCCACGCCGGCCAGCACGCGCTCGAAAGCCACCTCCGCCGTATCGGTCGTGACCGGCGCGACGATAAACTCGCTGTCCACGCGCAAGGTTGCCTCTGTCGCCTCGCCGTCTTCCGCATAGTCCACGCCCTTGCCCCAGTTGTCGGCGGTCACCTCGGGATAGCCATCCATGTGGGTGCCGGCGAGGTACATTTTTCCCTCTTTGGCCTTTTGCAGGAATATCCGCCGCTTCACACTGTCGCGCGTGGCGGGACCGGGCTTGTAGTAGTTGTTTACCCAGTTGCGCGGCCACAATTCCCCGCCGTAGGCGCTATTAAAACCCCAGTTGTAAACCACGTTGTTGCGAAAGTCCAGCAGCCCCGATTCCTTGTTGCCCGACGCGCGGGGATTGCGGCTGCTGTGATGTACAAGCGCATTGTGGTGAAAGGAGCCGCCGGGGCCGCCCCAGAGTCCGCCGTAGCCGTGGTCGCCCTTCTTATGAACCGAGCGATAGAGACTTTCGCTCACGAGGCACCACTGAACGCTGAGGTTGGATGCTTTGTTGAAGGACAGGGTCTCGTCCACGCCCCAGCTCACCGAGCAGTGATCAATAACGATGTGATCGCCCTCGCCACTGAATGTGTCCTGCTCCACACCCCGCTCGTCGCCCGGACGAAAGCGCATGTAGCGGATGATCACATGGTCCGCCTCCACCTTCACCTGATAGTTCTTCACGCAGATGCCGTCGCCCGGCGCGGTCTGGCCCGCGATGGTGATGTAGGGGTGCTCGATTTCCAGTTCCGACTCCAGCGCAATGGTGCCCGACACGCGAAACACGACCGTGCGCGGTCCCTCCGCCTCGCAGGCCGCACGAAAGCTGCCCAGCCCGCTGTCGTTGAGGTTGGTGACTTCAATCACCCGCCCGCCGCGGCCGCCGATGGCATACTTGCCGAAGCCCTCCGCCGTGGGGAAGGCGGGAGCCCGGTCGGGGTGAAAGTTGCCGAGTGTGAGGGTGTGGGCTGCGTCGTCATAGACCGTATCGCAGAGCCAATTCTCGGGAAGTTTCACAGAATCGAATCTGCCTTCCAAGGCCTCGACACCGGCCCCGAAGACCTGTACCGAGGTGTTTTCATGGGGCGCTATTCGGCCACTGAAGGTGACGTCGAGCGTCCCCGAGAGCCGCCACTGGCCGTTTGGGATGGCCTCTGCGGATACTCCATCGACAACGTTGAAATTCATGCTTGAAATCGTCGGAAGACAGCCTGGATCGGCGAAGACGGATCCTGCGCCAGTGAACAGGAGCGAAAGCACACCCGACAAATACTGAAATCTTGCATTCATGAGTCTCTCTCCAGTTTTCAGAGCAGTCCATCATGAGGCATCCCCTCAAACCTAGATGATGAAAATCGTTACAGGTCCTCCCCCCTGCCCCCCCCCGCAAGCGGGGGGAACCAACAAGACTGCTCCATGAGTCAGGTCCCCCCCGCTTGCGGGGGGGTAGGGGGGGTAAGCCCCAGCGTTGACTTCGATTGTTTCCTGGCCCGTTACTGTTACTTCCGCTTCACCAGCGCCACCCAATCCTCGCCCGGCTCACTCGGCACTGGGCCCAATTCCACAGCGCCGCCGCCCGCAATCTCACGCGCTTCGCCGACGTACTCGCCCGTGCGCGGGTTGAACCACTGCATCGTGAACGCTCCTGTCGCGCCGCTGAGGTCCAGCGTACCCGTTTGTTCGGCCAGCGGTAAATAGACCGCATAGATCTCGCCCGGTTTCACGAAGACTTGTCCGGGCAGTTTGTTGTTGGCGCCCTCGAAGACGGAGGATCCACTCAGGAGACCGTCCGAAGGCGTCATCTCCCAGAAGGGCAGGGTCTCCATGAAGGCGCGCGCGATGGCCATGGATTTCCAGAGTTCTTCCCACTTACGGAAGTCGTCGGTCTTGAGCAGGTCCGACAGGATAAACTCCACGTTGCCGCCGGAAAAGTAGATGGGCCAGAGGTATTCCCGGCGCTGGCGCGGCGTGTTTTCCGGGCTGGTCGTATCGGGAAAGTACTCGTCCATGCCGATGACGAGAGGCAGGCCCGCCGCGACGGATTTTTCCCGCCAGACTTCGACCAGACTTACATCGTTGATTTGGAAGGAGCCCACGGGGAAATGGTCATCGCCGAGGAACTCAGTCCAGGTCTTGTCCAGCGTGCTGGAGTGGTGCACGGTAATGGGGTTGTCGTAGGGGTCGATAGCCTTGAGGTAACGGGCGTATTCCTTGACCAGGGAGGGCCCGAGGTTGTAGTTCAGGTTGTACTCCTCGCAGAGGTTCCACAGCAGCGCGGGGTGGTGGCCGAAGCGCGCCACCAGCTCGCGGTAGTAAAGTTTGCGCTCCAGGCCCAGGTGACCGCCGTCGAGCTCGATTTTGTTGCGCTCCTCCGCTTCGTTCAACACGAAATGGAGCATGAGCCCGCGCCGCTGGGCGTGCCCCAGCATGATGCCCCACTGGTGCAGCTTCGTCAGGTCAAAGTGGAGATTGTCGTTCTCCGGGTTTCCGTTGAGGTTAATCGGTGTTAAATAGGGGTGCGCGTTTTTGCCGTCGCCGCCAATGTTCATGGGCATGAAGTAGATGCTGTTGACCTTCTGATCGGCCAGGTAATTCAACGCGCCGATGATGTTCTTACCCTTGCCGCCGTCCCAGTCGGGATCGCCCTCGCGCCAGTCCTGCGCGTGATTGGCAAAGGTGTGGCCGCCAAACTTGCCCGGCTCTGTGTTGGCGAAGCCCAGATAGCCCAGCAGGTCTTCCGGCTCGTCCGTGCCACCCTTGAGCCAATAGCCACCATCGCGGAATTTGAGGTAGTGGGCCTTCACATATTCGAGGCGGCCCCAGCGATAAAAGTCGGGCGCGTCCTCCGGCGCGGCGGCGACAGCAAGCTTGCCGGAAGCTCCGTTGAATCCCGTCGATTTGCCCGTGACCTTGTCGAGACTCACGGAACAATTCTTACCTTCGCGAAACGACGCTTTAAACTTCCATTCGCCGATCTCGTCCGGCGCGAGGATCGCGCGCCACACATTGCCCGAGAGCCCGCCCGCGCCATCGCCCGCGAAGAAGCCCGGAACATCCAGCTTCTTGCCCGAGGGCGAAGTAAACGTGACGGTCAGGCGATAGTCCAGAAAGGGGTTGGGCTCGTTGTCGGAGGCGTTGGCCTGGGGTCCCGAAAAGTCCACGGTGACCGGCTGCCACTTCTGGAGCGTGCCACTAATAACTGCGGGCGTTTCTTCCGGCGCCGCAGCGATCTCCGTGGTGGACGTTGTGGCTTCCGTGAGCAGTTTCAACACCTGATTCTGCTTCGCCTCCGGGTCGCCCGCCTTGATCGCGCCCCAATCGGCCTGGGCCGCGATCACGGCCACGTTCAGACTGGGAATAAAGGCGCTGCAATTGCCCCCGGCACCCAGGGACATGACCGTGTCCGCCGGAGCATCGGGCCAGGTGAGGGAATCGGGGTTGAGGCGACCCGTGTCGTTGAACCACCAGTTGAACCCGTAAATGCCCGGCCCCTGCTGGGTGAAGTGGTCCGAGCCACCGCCGAAAGAGCCCAGGGCGAGGTAGTCATCGTCCTTACCGTCCTCCAGCGTCTGGGGCAGGTCTTTCGCGGTCTGGGGTTTCATGTACTCGTCAAAATACTTCCTGGGCAGCAGTTGCGCACCGTTCCAGTTGCCCTTCTGACACCAGAACCAGACGATGCGTGAAAAATCACGGACCGACGCCTTCATGCGATGCTTGTCGGAAAAGCGGAGACCATCCTCAAAGCCCAGAGGGCCCAGGCGCTCCGGCGCGGAGGCCACATCGTTTCCATGGGCCTGGAAGACCTTGTCGAAGAGGGTCTTCTGGTAGAGCTGAATGGCGAAGTCGTTGTAGGCCCAGGCCTCGCCCGGTCCTTCGGGTCGCGCGTAGCCGCTGTTCATCGCGCCGAGGTGGCGAAAGGTGATTCCCTGATGACGCGGTTGCAGTTCCCAACCAAACTCGGCAATCGGCTGGTCCACGCTCTTCACCCGGCCCTCCTCGATCGCGAAAAAGAGCAACGTGCTGATCACAGGCTTCACGGAGGACAGCCAGTCCTTCGATTCGGCCTGATCACCCCATTCTTTCACGACGTAGCCATCCTTGATGACGCAGCCCCGTCCACCGAGCTGCGTCGCGATGGCATCCAGCCGCGACGATTCCATGCCGGCCTCGGCGGGACTCTTCCGCGCCCACTGCGCCCCGGGGAAAACCGTTTCGGCCGGGACGACGGTACAAAGGGTCACGAAGGCGACGGTGTAGATTAGGAACTTAGCGGATTTCCTCAACATGGTGCTGCACTCCTTCCAGGTGAGATTGTTCAGAGGAGTATACGAGAGCACAACCAGAAAACCAACGACGGAATTCCCTGCCCCACCCGCGGCGATGTACGGTCCCAGTTTCACACGGGTGTGTGTAGCCTGGCGCCCCGAAAGTCGAATCGACGAGTTACCGGATGGCAGATATTTGTCAAAAAAGACAAAATTCTGTGGCGCTTTTGTGTCAAACCTGCAATACCGGGCAGATTCATATGGCCGTAAACGTTTTGTATTAGTGTGCTTAGGTCAACGCATCTATTCGGGCGCGATTCTTGCATTGCTTCAGGAGTCGTGCGAAGAAAATCGATGTAGGTGGGAACATCGGGACTGGATTGGGCGGTATATTGGGAACCAATCGCGTCGTTCTTCTTTTCCCATGAAAAGGCCCTATCGCCGAAGGCCAAGAGTTTTCGACGTTTGGCTCTACTTCGAGTGGACCGTCTTCGCACTACCTTGCCAGACTTGGGGAAAGGATTTGGCAATATGGCGGAGAGCATCGGATGTCCGCATAGTGCTTTACCACTTCGTGTCGTGCTGTCAGTGGTAGGTTCTGGACAGTCTCCAACGCGGCGGGCAACAGGCCGCTGGAGAGACTGCTGGCGCTGTTGAGCGGAAGTCGTACCTGACCTATGGCCCGTGGTATGCCGTTCATGGAAGCGGACGATGGCAACTTTCTCAACGGTTATGAGACCGTCATCCAAGCATTACCCACGTGCTATTCGTCCCCCTATTCTCCCGGTTCCTATCAATCCAACTGAATGACAAATACAACGCAAGGGAAGTATTTACTCATGAAGAACCTAGTCGCAAAGACCATGACATGCCTGGTCGTCGTACTGGCAGGGGCTGCCGGTGCGGATCCCATCATCTTTGACCGCGGTCTGCCGACCGCCAACCTCAACAACGCATCGGGCGCGAATCGAAGCAATGTGGCGTGGGGTGACGTCGATCCTTATCTGGTTGGAGACACATTCAATCTCAGTGGCACAAGCGCCTATACAATTGATGAGTTCACTGTATGGTATATCAACTCGACAACGTATCCCGTTGATGAAGCCACTGCGAATTTCTCATTGTACGTCGGCTCCAGTACTGCCGCGCCGCTTACCGACGTAAGCACGTCGTGGACCACAAGTACGGTGCAATATCAAGGCGGTCTTGACTACCAGGGCACAAGCGGGAGTTTCCTGACAATTACCCAGTTGACTTTTACCAATCTTGGACTGACGGTTTCCGGCAACACCAACTACTACTTCACGGTGGCTGCGCTTGATTCCAGCAGTAATCTCATCGCACCCTTGTTCTTGCACAGTTCAAACGCCCCCCTCAGCGGCTCGACGCAACAAGGCGCAAATGGTTTGTTCAGCGGATTCCTCTACAGCAATGGCGCGGTCACTTGGGACTACGATTGGAATTCCGCGGGAGGCGGTTGGGACAAATCAAGTGACGTGAATGTCCAAATCACCGGTGCCGTCGTCCCCGTACCCGCCGCCGCCGGTCTCGGCTTCCTGGGCATGGGCCTCGTGGGTATCCTGCGTCGCCGCAAGAACACCGCAGCCTAATCTAAGACTCACTCCCCTCGGAGGCACCCGGCGTCCCTGGACGCCGGGTGCCTCCGATTTCTTTGTCGAATCGCCGCCGCAAGGCAATCCTATTAAGACCGGGCGGACGCTTCCCAGACATGTTCACACCGTCTGAAATAAACGTGCAACCGAAGGTGGGTTAAGCTTCCAGCTTGACCGCAAGGCTCATGTTGGCGTGAAAACGGCCCGAGAAAGTTGGGGCTTACCCAAGATAGATTCTTCAATCTCAGCAGGGCCGTCCGATAGCATCGTGGATCTTGTGTCAACCTGAAAGCTTAACCCACCTTCGGTCGCCGTACGCGACTATAGGGCCCTTACAAGCCCCGAAAACTCTCGGCGCCATTGCGGATGTGCACCTTCCCGTCTCCGTCGGGCGACTAAAGTCCAAGAGCGAATCACCTGCTCGCCCCTGCGACCCACGCCATCGTGTATGCTATGGTATGAATCGAGATGTTCAACCAGCACCCAACAGGAAGCCTACCCGTGAGATGGTTCATGGCGGCCACGGCCGTAACACTTGCCCTTCTTTGCCGACCCGCCGCGCATGCCGCCGATCCCCTCCTCGACGCCCTCACGCGCCAGCAGCAATTTGAAGCGCGGCGGGCGAGCAGCTCGAATGAGGACCTGACGAAGAATGGCGATGCGCGCCCGATTCCCCCGGGGGAGACGCTGGTGCTGATGGACGAGGACGGCCCCGGCATCATTACCCATTTCTGGAATACGGTGGGCGCGGAGGATCTCTTTCACGGGCGTTCGCTGGTACTGCGCATCTACTATGACGGCGCGGCGCAACCCAGCGTGCAGGCGCCCCTGGGCGATTTCTTCGGCGTGGGCCATGGCGCGGGGGCGGACTACACCTCCGCCGTGGCGTCGGTGTCCTCCCATGGTCGCTCGCGCGCGTGCTACTGGCGGATCCCATTCCGCCAGCACATCAAGGTCACCATCACCAACGACCACCCCACGCTGAAGGTGGACTCTTTCTACTATTACCTCGACTGGCAGAAGCATGAATCCCTGCCGGAGGACACGACCTATTTTCATGCGGAGTACCGGCAGGCGATGCCCGCCGCGCCGGGGAACTACACCATTCTGGAGACCACTGGGCGGGGTCACTACGTGGGCACGGTCCACTCCGCGCAGCAGGTGGAGATCGGCTGGTACGGCGAGGGAGACGACTTCTTCTACATCGATGGCGCGGCATTGCCCCAGTTGCGCGGCACGGGCACGGAGGATTATTTCAACGACGCCTGGGGCTTCCGGGAGTTCTCCACGCCCTACCACGGCGTGAGCCTGTATGAGGGCGTGTTTCCCGGCGACCGCGTGACGGCGTACCGGTGGCACCTGCCCGATCCGATTCCCTTCCAGGAATCCCTCAAGGTAGAAATCGAGCATCGGGGAAGCGTTTTCACGGACCAGACCCGCCACCTGGGCCAGTTTTTCGAACGGCCCGACTGGGTCAGCTCCGTGGCCTTCTGGTACCAGTATCCGCCGAAGCTAATCGCTGAATCCCTGCCGCCCGCGGAGAAACGCATCGCGCCCTATGTGGAATTGTCCGTCAAAGATCTGGCCTACCGCGCCACACCCGCCATGCTCGTCGTGCCGAATGGCAACGGCATCAGCTATATTCCTGCAGTGGCCAACGGAAAACTGGAGATCGACTTCGAAGTGGCGCAGGACGGCCGCTACCAGATCAACGCCGTGGTCTACAAAGCGGTGATGGGCGGCGTCTACCAGGCCTCGCTCGACGGCAAGGACTTCGGCGCGCCCGTGGATTTCACCATCGTGAACGCGGACTATATGTGGCAGCCCCTGGATCTGCACAACCTCAAGGCGGGCAAGCATACCCTGGCCTTTCAGGGATTGGACGCTCGCTCACCCCACAGCCGCACCACCACGGCAAACATGCGCGCCCTCGGCATCGACCGGCTGGTGCTGTTGCGACTGGAAGACCTGGCGGGCTACCAGCAGGTGCTGAAGGAAGAGCTCGCGAAGTAAAACAGACAGAACCGATATCAGCCTTTCGCTGGCAGAGACTTCGACACGATCCCAAGAAACCTCGTTCATTCAAGAAATCGACGGTCGTGCCACGCCTGCAATGACCCTGGTTGCGGCCAGGGACCGCGCTATGCCAAGTCTGCCCTGTCGTTCGCCGTCGGATCAGGGCGCGTCCG
Organism: Candidatus Hydrogenedentota bacterium; assembly: GCA_016791475.1. Lineage (NCBI taxonomy): Bacteria > Pseudomonadati > Candidatus Hydrogenedentota > Candidatus Hydrogenedentota bacterium. The sequence goes on along the minus strand of JAEUWI010000050.1, from coordinate 26,631 downwards.
CGCTGGCGGTCTGCACCAGTTCAAAGAGCTCGCGCACTACGATCTTCAATCCCGGATCGGCCTCATAGGCCGCGGCCACTTTCTTCCGCGCCGCGCCCACGTCGCCGCAACCCTTGCCCCGTGCGATGAGCTTGCGGCAGGCCTCGGGCATGGGGCCCCAGTTGCCGCATTCCACGAAGGAGTCGCTGATGAAGATGAACTTGGGAATGGCCTCACCGCCGTTGGTGAGGAAGCGCGTGAACACGTCAAGATACTGTTCCCGCGTCACGAAGCGGACCCGCAGCTTGTTCGTCTCCAACGCCATGGCCTGGAGCGCGGGCACGTGGCGTACCACGTCGCCGCACCAGTCTTCCGCAATCGCCACCACATTCACCGTGCGTTTCAGGCCTTTGAGGCCGGCCGCGATGTCCGGATCAATCGTCATCGCATCCAGCGCCGCCGCCATCCGGTCACGATTCTCCGGGGACTCCGCACCCTTCATCCACGTGTCGAAATCCGCGCCGGAGCGCAGTACATCTTCCCAGTCGATAACACGAAGAAGGGGCGGACGGGGCATGGTATAATTCTCCTGGTGGTGCCGAGGCTGCCTGATGGTTGCTGGTAATGGGAGTATATCGCGAATGCGGCGTACGGATCATTTTCGTGCGAAATTTGAATTGGACAGAGTGGACGAAGTGAACTGGATGGACACGGAGTGCAATGAGCGCGTCCACCCCGTCCAACCTGTCCACAACCTCAACGCGCATCACCCCTCGTCGATACGCTCGAAGCGGTCACCGGAAAGCTTTATCAACTCCCGCCGTACCTCGCCGCCGTTGACGTGGCGCACGAGGTAGTGGTGGAAGCGGCCTTCTTCCTTAATGCGCGGACTGAGCTTGGCGCCGCCGCCGGCGGTGAGGGTGTAGCGCACGCCGTCGATTAACTCCGTGGCGTAGCCGTGGATGTGGGCCATGAATACTTCCGTGACGCCGTGCTTGATGAAGAGCTGGTGGCTCTCCCGCTCGTTGCCCTTAAAGCCGCGCCGGGGACGATCCGTGACAAATTTTGCTTCGAAGAACTTAGGCGGAATGTGGTAGAAGACGTACTTGTGCGTCGCCTTCGATCCGCTCAGGGCCTTCTCCAGATAGGCCAGGCCCGCGTCGGTCACACCGCGCTGGGTGCTATTGTTGATGCCCACGAAAAGGCAGTTGCCCAGTTCAAACGCGAACTCTTCGCCGCCGTGGAGGGCTTTGAAGGCGGCGTAGTCGCGCCAGGCCCCGCGCTCGTGGTTGCCCGGCACGGACAGCACGGGGATGGGGTCCACCTGATCGATTAGCGGTGTGAGGCTCTCGTAGTATTCCGAGGCGGTGCCGCCGCGCACGATGTCGCCCGTGTGGAAGATCACCACGGGGTCTTCGTCCTTCGCGCCGCCAAAAATCTTTGTGGCCGTCTTCATACGCTTGCGCGTGTCGCCCAGCACGACAAAGTGGAAGTTTTCACCGGCTGGCATGCGTTCCCGTGAACGGGCAATCATGGTCTCAAAGCCATACTTCGGACAAAGGGCCTTCAACGCATCAATACCCGCGCTGGAGGCAAAAAGCTTTCGGACCTGCACCACGCCAAGCCCGGCAATAAAGAGGACAAAGACTACTCCGCCCGCCAGGGCGCCTTGCGTATAGAAAACAACGCCAAGGGCAATAAGCCCCAGCAACAAAACAATCTGCTTTTTTTTCACGGTGGATTCCTTGAGCGCGCGGTGAGGGAGTAAGGGAGCGCGAGGGGCTGATCGTATCAAGGATCCGGGGTGCCGCGCCAGATTTCGACCGATTCTCTGCCCTGAATGAACCATGTCTGATTTCAGGGACATCAGGGACGGCAGTAGTCCGGAGATCTGCCGTCCCTGCCGTCCCTGATGTCGCTGAGCGCTATCAAAGTGCCCTATTCCACCATAATTTTCACGATTGAGGGGGCGTAGCGCTGGGTCATGGCTTCGAGGGTCAGGGGCTGTCCCGTGGAAGCGGGTGCGGGCGTGAGCTGGACGCCGCCCTTCGGCTGGACCAGGGGCTGGATGAAGCTCGCCTTCACAGCGAAGTTCACGCCCTGGGTCACGGTCTCGGCGGCCTTGAGCGTTTCCATGTCGTTCAATTTCTGGGAGACAATGCCCACCCAGCGACCGTATTGGTCCAGCACGGGGCCGCCGGAATTGCCCGGATTCACCGGGGCGGTAATCTGCATGAAGCGCTGATCGCCATCCAGGCGCTGAAGCGCGGCGATGTTGCCGCTGCCCACGATGGGGTCCGTGCTGTCTTTGATGCCGCCCAGAGGATAGCCGATGCAGTAAATCGTCGCGCCCACGTTGGGCTTGTCCACCGAAACGGGGATGGGCTCGCTCTCCAGGCCGTTGACCTCCAGCAGCGCCCAGTCGTTCCCCATGTCCAGCGTGTTGATCTTCGCATCGTGCCGGGCGCCGCCGCCGGAGAGCACGGTGACCTTCGTGGCACCGCGCACGACGTGGGCGCAGGTCATGACGATGCCCCGCGCCACCACGAAGCCCGTGCCGAAGCCGCCGGCCTCTTCCGAGGGCGCCGGCGGATCGAGCGCGGCGTCCCAATTCACCGTGGCCTCGGCCACGCGCACCTCCGCGGGAAGGCTCTCGTCCAGCCGCTTGATTTCGTCGACGCGCTTCTCAATATCGGGATAGTTTTTCGTCAGATACTCGTTCAGCCGGTAATACTCCTTCTCCCACTCCACCACCATCCGCATCCAGTCTTCGCGCTCCCAACTGTACTGGACCAGCGCATCCTCCACCTCGTAGTCCGGTCCGCGATTGCGCGCGGAGGCGCTGTAAACCGATTTGAGCAGGTTCGCCCGATCATCATTGATCCCGATGGCCGCGTAGGCCCGGGAAATCATGACGTACAGCTCCTGCATCGACGCCACCTCCTGCTGGATCGCCTGCCAGTTGCTGTAGGCCCGGGCCCGAAGCACATTGCGCTGCTCCGCGCCCAATGCAAGCCAGTCGGCCGCCCGATCGCGCCAGCGCGCTTCCGCCGCCGCCTTGTCGTGATCCGCCACCTGCTGGTCGAAAGCCTTGCGATAGGAGGCCAGGCGATTGGCCTTTTCTTTCTCGCGCGCCGAAGCCACCCGGTCCAGCTCTTCGCGATTCTGGTTCCAGATGGCCAGCAGGGCCTCGCGACTGGCCGCATCCGCACTGAGGGTGGCGGTCGCGCCTGACTTCGACAGGCTCTCCACCACGCCCCGCTCGGGAATGCGCACATAAAAGAGACTGTTGCTCTCGATCACGTACACATCGGAATACTCGCCGCCGGGATGAACCAGACGATCACCCTTGCCCCGGAGCTCATCCGGAACGGGGGCAAAGGCCGGAAGAATGTCCCGGGCCAGGTCGGCGTCAATCTTTTCCAGCGGCGGGTTGAACTCCGGCGCGGGGCCGAGTTCCGCTTCGGCCTTCTTTTCGTCAGCGTTCCCCGCGGGTGGCGGTGAAACCGTGGCGACTTCCGACGGATTCGCCGCCGGTTCAGGGGTCGACTGGGGCGGGGTAGCCACAGGCTTCACCGAGGCCGCTTTCTGGGATTGACCGTATTGCCAGAGGGAATAGGCCCCGGAAGCCATGACGAGCAAGGTCAGCGCCGCCACCGCAAGTTTCGGCAGGACGGTCGGGCGCCGGCGCGGCAAGGGCGGTGGCAACTTTGGCGTTGCATAGCGGGGCGTGGGCGCGACAGCGGGCGTTTCGGAGAACGATACGGGATAGGCCGCCTGGGGATCGGTGGCGGCCCAGAGCCGCCGCACCAATTCCATATACTCGGTCTTGAAACGGCTGCGTTCGGCCCCCTCCAGGGTCTTGTAGCGCTTGTGCAGCACAGCCGCCTCGGGGAATACTTCGTCGGAAAGGGCGTAATACCGATTCCAGAGCCGGTTCTGCTCTACGGGATCCGTGGTCACCTGGATACATGCCTGAAGCGCGCGCGCCTCGGCAATGGTCTTCCGATCCTGTGGCATCTGCTCTCACATCCCCGGGTACTGCGGCTTGCTGACCTGAAAATGATGCATGGCGCCGAAGGGGCTTGTCAATTCCCGGCTTCAGGGGCGACCCGACCGTCCTGGCGTGGGATAGGGTCGCGACGAAGAGAGTTGAACCGCAAATTTACGCAAATTAGCGCAAATTCTTCTTCGGGGCGCAAACCGGTCCCCACTGCCGAATTCTCACACCGGGACGAACAACCCCTGGGCGCTATCATATCTATACTGTCCGAGCTGGCCCCTTTGTTCCATCGTGGCTAACATGCTGCGCAGCGACTGGCATCGCTCGGGATACGTGTCCTCCCCGAGTTGGGTGAGGTTGGCCAGGGGCGTGGTTGAGGCCAGGGCCGCCCGCACCTGGGACTTCTTCGCCCGGCCCTGGTGGTGGATGTCCGCGATGGCCACGCCAATGGAATCGGACAGGCCGTTCAGGTCGTACCATCGCTGATAGCGCTCGCGAAACTTGCGGGAAGTGATCTGGATGGCGGTGCGCACCTGGAGCGCGCAGAATTCCGGCGAGGTCTCGCAGAGATCCACCAGCCGGGCCGCGTGGATGATCTCGGCTTCGTCCAGTTGCGTCTCGTCGGGGTTGAGGTAGCCCATGAGGTTGGCGAGCTGGATTTCGTTGTGGCGCGCATTGAAAACCTCAGCTTCAAGATCGGTGACCCTTCCTTCAGTAACGCGGTGAAGTCGTCCATCCTTCATTCGCAGTTCGGGAAAGTGGCGCTGGAAGGCGGGTAGCGCCGTGGCCTCTCGCAGCAGCAGCACGAGATTGTCCTTGGGGGTGTGGGCCCCAAGCTGAAAGAAGCCGAAGGTGAACGCGGCCCGGTCATAGCTATTGATGCGGTTGAAGCGGTTCGCGCTCTCCGACGCGCCGATGGCATAGACCAACTGGGCCCAGGGCCCGAACTCGGCCAGGTACGCCGCCGGGTCGTAGACCGGTCCGCTAAGTCGGCCGATCTGGGCCAGACCCACGCGGCTACCGTAGGTCGTGCGCCGGGCAACGAAGAATTCCGGGCCATCGTCGATACGGGCGAAGATGTCCTTCCTGCGGAATTCCCAGGCGACTGTGGGGGCCACCTGTGGCGTGGACCCTGGATTTGAATCTTCACGTTTCATGCTGCTGCTCCTGCGCGATTTGGAAGTCCCTCTATAGATAGGGAGCGGGCGTTGCACTTTTTGGGTCTGCGGTGGCCGCTGCGAACGGTGGTCGGGCGTCGGACGGATCGGAGCTTTCTCGCTTGATCCGTCCGATCCGTCCGATACTTGACCTTTTCGCAGGCCCGTGGTAAACTTTGAACGCGTTCAAAATAACAGGCAGCTCACCCCAGAAAGGACACGCAGCCATGAACATCCTGATCGCGGGCGGTGGCGGTTTCCTCGGACAGGTACTGGATCGGCACTTTTCCAACTAGGGCCACAGCGTGGTGGTGCTGACGCGCGGCCGGGCCTCCCGCGAGATCTGGAGCCCTTCGGAGGTGTGGGACGGCAAGACGCTGGGCCCCTGGACCGCCTTGCTGGACGACGCAGACGTTCTCATCAACCTCAGCGGTCGCTCGGTGGACTGCCGCTACACGGCGGCCAACCGGCGGACCATTTACGCGTCGCGGCTCGACTCCACCCGAGTATTGGGCGAGGCCGTTGCGGCATCCGCGCGCCCGCCGCGCCTGTGGATCAATGCCGCCTCCGCGACCATCTATCGCCACGCGGAAGATCGCGCGATGGACGAAGCGACGGGCGACGTGGGCGAGGGCTTTTCGGTGGATGTGTGCCGGCAATGGGAGAAGACCTTCTTCGAGGCACAGACTCCCCCCTCGGTTCGGCGGGTGGCGCTGCGCACGTCCATCGTGTTGGGACGCGGCGGCGGAGCGCTGGTACCCCTGCGCACCCTCGCCCGCCTGGGGCTGGGCGGATGCCAGGGCAGCGGGCGGCAATACGTAAGCTGGCTCCATGAGGCGGACTTCGCCGGCATCGTGGAACACATCATCGCCCATGAGGAGCTGGGCGGCGCGGTTAATGTCACGGCGCCCAACCCGCTGAGCAACCGGGCCTTTATGGAGGCTGTGCGCCGGGCCGCGGGCGCGCCCTTTGGCCTGCCCACGCCGAGGTGGCTGCTGGCGCTGGGTGCGCTGCTCATCCGCACCGAGCCCGAACTGGTGCTGAAGAGCCGTCGGGTGGCGCCGGGACGGCTTCTGGCATCGGGCTATGCATTCAGATTCGCCGATCTGAACACGGCACTGGCGGATCTCCTGCGGTGTGGATCGCCCGATGTATCGCGCCGGGAGCGCGATCCCAGCCTGGGTGCGGCCCGGAGTCACGATCTCGCCTGAATATCCCGATCCCACCTTCCGGTTGGCTTCTGGCGGTCCGTGGCACGTATAATCCCGTCGAGCAGGCGGCAGCGCCTCCCCTGAAGTAATAACAGGAAGTGTATCTGGCCCATGAGTATTGATGAAGAAGTCACCCCCGCGGCGGAAAGCGCCATTGTGTCGCGGGAGGTGCTCCGTGGGATTCCCTGGGCGATCGCCAGCAAGATCGTGCTCCTGTTTGTCTATGCCGTGGTTTCCTGGATCACCTGGAACTACCTGGGGCAGTCCGAGTACGGCGTGCTCACGAAATGCCGAACCCTGGCGGAGGTGCTTATCGTCTTCTGCGGACTCGGCCTGAGCACGTCCCTCGCGCGATTTATCCCCGAGCTTCAAGTACAGCAGAACAAATCCGGCCTCCTCCGCCTGATTCGCACGACCTGCGGTTGGGAGGCCGCCTCCCTGGTGGTTTGCGGCGCGCTGCTCTTTGCGGCAAAACCGGCGCTGGATCGCTATTTTTTCGGTGTGGGCTCCGGCGAGTTCACCGGCAGCACCACGCCGCTGCTCTGGGCGGTACTCCTGTTTGTGGCGGCGCGCGCCTTTCGCAACTACCTCGACGTCGTCATGACCTCGCTGTACTGCGTGGCGGCGACGGCGGTGCAGTCGGCGGTGCAGGGACTCCTGCTGGTGGGGCTGCTCCTTGTGGCGCTTTCCCCCGAGGCGTACCGGATCGCGGGCATGGCCCTGAGCGCCCAGACGGTGGCGCTGGCGATCATCTCGGTCTACGGAGCCTGGTGGCTCTTTCGCTACCTCGGGAAGCTGGACTGGAACGGCGAAGACGACGAGGCCATCGGCTCACGCCGGCTTTTCTCGCTGGGATGGGCCAGCCTGCTGAACCAGTCGGGCCAGTTGATCATGCAGCGCTATTCCGAGGTGGTTTTCCTTTCCGCGTCGGCCCCGGCGGCCGTGGTGGGCATCTATGATCTCGGCGTGGGCCAGACCCAGATGTTCCTCACCCTCCTCCCCTTCGCGGTGCATGGCCTCTTTACTTCGGCCGTTTCCGAGTCCTATGCCCGCGACCCCGATTGCCTGGGACGCCTGATCCGCACGTATTACAAAGTCCTCATCCTGGTCCTGCTGCCCATGTCGGCCTTTGGCGCCTTTTTCTCGCCGGAGATCTTTGGACTCTTCTTCCCCAGCGAGAACAATCAGGCGGGACAGGTGGCGAGCTGGTTCTTTGTAATCCACCTTCTCGGTTTCATGTCCGTCCCCCTGTCCATGGCCATCATTGCCAAGGAGAAGGTGCTGGCCATGACCCCCCTGCTTTATATGACGATTGTGGTCAATCTGGTGCTGGATTACGTGCTGATCCCGAAGTACCAGATCCTGGGCGCGACGGCCGCCGTGGTGCTGACCTTTGCCCTGACCATTCCCATCCGGTTGTATGTGGCGCGCCGGATCATCGGGGGCATCTACTTCCCCATGAGTTTCTTTCTGCGCCATTCGGCGGTGCTCTTTGGCGGCGCCTGGGGCCTTTCCCTGCTTGCGCCGCGCTTCGATCGCATTTTCGCGCCCTGGCTGGGTGCCTACGCGAGCCTGCCGACCATCGTGATCCTCGGTGTCGTCTTTGTTGGCCTCTATCTGCTGGCGCTTCGCTATCTGCACCTCTTCACCCACGAGGATGCGGTGGAATTCCGCAAGATGAACGTGGCGCGCCTGGACAAGTTGCTTAATCTCATCGCGGGTCCGCAGACGGACTGAGGACACGCCGTTCCCTTATTCCTCCACCAGGCTGGCGGCCACGAAGCGATGAACCGGCAGGGGCATCTCGCTGTCGGGACCCTTGGCGTTTTTCCAGATGATCTCGTTGAACTGGGCCATGGGCATGCGGTCGAACTCGGAGAAGTCCATCTCCATGGATTCCTTCGCACCCCAGGCGGTCTTTTCGTTGAGCGCGTTGATGTCGGTGGTCGGTTCGAGGTGGGTGTAGGGCGCGAGATCGGCCACGTCGGAGAAGCTTCGATACATGGGATTCGCCGAGGCGTCGAACTGGCTCATGGGCGGCAGGCCGAGGAGCAACTGCATGGTGCGCAGCAGCGATGAGGTCGTATAGAAGGTGCTGTCCACGGTCTGGCGGCGGATATAGGGGCTGATGGCGAAACCGATGGTGCGGCGCGCGTCCACGTGGTCGGGGCCGTCCTGGGCGTCGTCTTCAATGACGAAGATGGCCATTTCCGGCCAGTACCTGCTGTGGGTGAGGCGCTCGACAATGAGGCCCAGGGCGTAGTCATTGCTGCCGACCGCGGCCTGGATGGTGGGCTTGCCGGGGCTGCTGCCCACGGTATGATCTTCGGGCAGGCCCATGACGATGTAGTTCGGCAGCCGCTTCTCGGGATCGGGATTGTCGAAGTTGGCCTCATAGACGTCGAACTCTTTGATGAATTCCTTGGCGTTCTCCGTGTCGCGCGCGCCCCAGTTGAGGTAGTGGGGCGCTACGTGGCCATTAAGTCCCTGGGCGCGGCTACCCATGGCTTCGCCCTCGCTCACACGCTCGGCGAACTCGCCGTAACTGCGGTAGGTCAGGCCCTTGCGCTTGCACAGGTCCCACATGTAGCCCGATGCGGGAATGGAAGCGTCGGTCATGGGGGCACCGCCGAGACCGCTGTAGGCCGCGGGCCACAGTTTTTCCGCAAAGTCCGTGGCATAGGCCGCGTTGGACCATTGGTGGCCGTCCACACTCACTTCGGCATCGCAGTAGAGGTTGTCGAGGAGGACAAACTGCTCGGCGAGAGCGTGATGATTGGGCGTAATTTCCCGGCCAAAGATGGCGAGGCGCGGGTCCCCGTTGCCCTGGGGCAGATCGCCGAAGACCTGGTCGTAGGTGCGGTTTTCCTTGATGATGTAGATCACGTGCTTGATGGCGGAGCCTGCGCCCACGGTCTCGGGAATGACGCTGGGTTCGGCGCCCCGGGGCTTTGCCTTTGCAAGCAAGTCGTCGTTATAGGGGCAGTTTGCATAGGCCTGTTTGGTCAATTCGCGCAGGCGCGCCTTGTAGTCGGCCACGGAGACAATATTCACCGAGCCTTTCACGGTGGACTTGGTGGTGCCCTTCCCCTCTTCGCCCTCGGGCAGGGGGCTGTGGGGACCGCGGATGTTGGCCGAGGAGGCGAGGCCCTTGGCATTGCCGATGTAAAGTGTTGCGCCATCGGGGCTCATGCCCAGGGCGGAGGGATACCAGCCTGCGGGCAGAAAGCCGAGGACGGCACTTTCCGCGGCGTCTTCCACATCCACCACGCAGACATTGTTGTTGTCCGCGTTGGCCACATAGAGCGTTTCCGATTCGGGATCGAGGGCGAGAGCATTGGGCGTGGAGCCTTCCGGCGCGCGCTCGTGAAGGGAGGTGATGATGGTGCCCACGGCGCGTCCCCGGGCGGTGTCGATGACCACCACGGAATTGTCGTTAGCACAGCAGACGAAGAGGCGTCCGTCCTTCGCGAGGATCATGTCATTGGGGTTGTCCCCCACCTCGATGGTGGCCACGATGGTGTCGCTCGCGGTGTCGATGACGGAAACGCTGTCGCTGGCCCAGTTGGAGCAGTAGAGCCGGGCGCCGTCGGGAGACAGCACGAGATCATAGGGATTTACCCCGGTAGCAACGCGGGTGACGATTTCGCCCTTTGCCGTATCGAAAACGACGATGTTGCCGGCCGTGCGATTCGCCGCATACAGCAGGGGCTGGGAAGGATGGTGGGCCAGACCGCTCCAATAGATGTCATCGGGGGCGACGCTTTCCGCGAGCTCGCGGATGGGCTTGTCCGACAATCGATTGCCGTCGTAGGCAAAGGCATAGACGGGCGCGCGAACACCCTCCTTCGATTTGTTGTTTCCGCCGGAGACATAGAGCGTCGTGCCGTCGGGCGACCAGGCGAGGCCCATGAAGGACGTAGGGAGAGCAATGACCTGGCTGCGCTCGCCACTTGCGATGTTGATGAGCACCAGCTCGTGGGGATTGTAGCCGCTGCTGAGGGCCAGCATGAATTTTCCATCGGGGGAGGGCAGCAGGTTGGTCACGAGATCATTTACGGGCACGGCGGTGCCGACGGGCGTGATCTGCCAGCCGTTGGGCAGGCGATAGCCGGATTCCGTGGGGCCGGGCAGCTCGGCGGCAGGCACCGGGGCGGATTGAAATACGGCAAAGAGGAGCAGGGCAATCGCAAGGTATTTCATGGGGTTCCCGATCTGTGGGCGATGATTCGCCTTTCCCGATACACGGCTATACCGTGGCACATCCGGCGGAAAATGTCAAAGCAGGATTGTGTTAGCTTCCGCCTGTGGAATCATTTGCGATAGGATGGTGGGGCGATCATTACGCTGTATAAACCGTCCATTTACCGAAGGGCTATGACACCCATGCGCCTGCTGCTTGCCACTGTGTTGCTTGTCGGGGCCTGCCTCCCCGCACCCGCTGAGTCGGATCCTTTTACCTTTCCCAAGCAGGGCACGATGGCGAAGCCGTGGACCCGGGCCTGGTGGCTCGGGAGCGCCGTGGACAAGGCGAACCTCACGACGTGGCTGGAGTCCCTCTCCGCCGCCGGGCTGGGTGGCGTGGAAATCGTGCCCATTTATGGCGTGAAAGGGAATGAAAATAACAATCTCCAACACCTCTCGCCGGAATGGCTCGCGATGATGGCCCACACGACGAACGAGGCCGCGCGGCTCGGCATGGGGGTGGACATGCCCACGGGCACGGGCTGGCCCTTCGGCGGGCCCACGGTGACGCTGGAGGATGCCGACGCGAAGCTCACGGTGGCGAAAGTGGAACTCACAAAAACCGGCGACGCCGTGGGACTGCCCGAAGGCGGCACGCTCCACGCCTTCATGGCCTATGGCGCGGATGGGGCCGTTCTTGACCTGACGGATCAGGTGGAGGATGGGAAATTCATCGGAACGCTGCCGGAAGGCGCGCCTGCGTTTTACGCGGCCTACTATCGATTCTCCGGAAGCCTGGTGGAGCGGGCGGGTCCGGGGGGCGCGGGGCGGGTGTTGAATTCTTATTCCGGCGAGGCGCTCCAGCGCTACCTGGCCCATTTCAGCGCGGGCTGGGATCATTTCGAGGGTGCGCCTCTCCGGGCCTTTTCCCACGACTCGTTTGAATATGGCGGCGACTGGACCCCGGGCTTCTGGTCTGCTTTCGAAAAGCAGCACGGCTATGATCTGCGGCGCCATCTGCCCGAACTCGCGGGGGAAGGAGATGAGGACCGCGTGGCGCGGATCAAGGCGGACTACCGCACGACGCTGGGCGATCTGTTGCTGAAGGATTATATTGCCCAATGGACCGAGTGGACCCACGCGCAGGGCTCTCGCTCACGAAATCAGGCCCACGGCTCGCCGGGCAACCTGCTCGATCTTTATGCGGCGTCGGACATTCCAGAGACGGAGATTTTCGGCCCCTCCGGCTTTCCCATTCCGGGGCTGCGCAAGGATCCGAACTTCGACAACGAACCACCCGACCTGTTGATGCTGAAGTTCTCGTCTTCCGCCGCGCACACGACGGGCAAGCCGCTGATTTCGGCGGAGACCTGCACCTGGCTTGGCGAGCACTTCCAGGTGGCGCTGTCCCAGTGCAAGCCGGAGATTGACCAGCTTCTGGCGGCGGGTATCAATAACATCGCCTACCACGGCACGCCTTACTCTCCGGCGGATGCGCCCTGGCCCGGCTGGCTCTTTTATGCGTCGGTCCACTTTGCGCCGTCGAATCCCTGGTGGGATGATTTTAAATTCTTGAATGCTTATGTCGCCCGGTGTCAGGCGCTGCTGCAGGAATGCACGCCGGCCAACGATGTACTGCTTTATTTTCCGATTAACGATGTGTGGCACGACCCGAAGGGATTGCGGAAGCAGCTCACGGTGCACAACATCGATCAATGGCTCATCGGCACGCCTTTTTATGATACCGCGAAGGCCCTCGCGGCGATGGGCCACTCTTTCGACTATGTTTCCGACACGATCCTGCAGGGCGCGACGGTGGAGCGGGGCCGGGTGCTGCTCGGCGGCAACCCCTACGCGGTGCTGGTCATTCCCGAGACGCCGCGCATGGCGCCCGAGACCCTGGGGCAATTATTCAAACTGGCGGAGGCCGGCGCGACGGTGGCCTTCCTCGGCAAGGTGCCCGAGGACGTGCCCGGCTTCGGCAATCTGGAGGCGCGCCGCGCCGCGCTGAAGGCGGTGCGGGATAGCCGACCGGGCGCGGGCCAGATCTTTGAAGCGCAGGCGCTGGAGACAGTTTTGTCGGGCGCGGGCGTTGCGCCGGAAGCATTGGCTACCTCGGGCCTGTCCATGATCCGCCTGAAGCATGCGGAAGGCTGGCTCTACTTTGTCGCCAACCTGACCGCGCAGCCGGTGGATGATTTCTGGACCCTCGCAACACCCGCGAGGAGCGTCGTGTTGCTCGATGCCTTGAATGAACGCCGGGGACTTGCGCAGACGGAGACCCGCGACCGCGCCACGGCGGTGCGCATTGCGCTGGAGCCAGGGGAATCATGCTTCCTGCGGACCTACGCCGAACGCGAGATCGCCGGTGCGGCCTGGCCCTATTGGCAGCCCGCGGGCGAGGCGGTTGCGGTCGAAGGCGAGTGGGATGTGACCTTCTTCAAGGGCGGGCCGGAACTTCCCGAGACCTACCGCACGGTCACGCTGGAATCGTGGACCAACGCACCCGACGAGGAGGCAAAGCGATTCGGCGGCGCCGCGCGCTACACCATCAATTTCGACGCTCCCGGCGCGAAGCCGGAGGCCTGGCGCCTGGAGCTGGGGAAAGTTTGTGAAAGTGCCCGCGTCACGCTGAACGGGGAGTTTCTCGGCTGCGCCTGGAGCCTGCCCGCCACGCTCACCTTCACACAGCCCCTGAGACTGAAGGCGAACTGCCTGGAAATCGACGTGAGCAATCTCGCCGCCAACCGCATCGCCGATATGGACCGCAGGAAGGTGAACTGGAAGATCTTCGAGGAGATCAACTTCGTGAACATCCAGTACAAGACTTTCGACGCCGGCGGCTGGCCCCTGATGGACTCGGGGCTGCTGGGCCCCGTGCGCCTCGTGCCGCTGCGGAAGGGGTAGGGACGGGGACCGGGGTCGGTGTGGGAAATTTCGTGTCGCCTATCGGGAACTCATATATCACAGCGAACGCTGGTTCCGCGGTGCCCTGATATTTCTCGGCATGCAGAAACTCGAACAAAGGAGCAACGAGCCTTGGGCGATTGAAGCGATTCTTGCCTCAACCTGAAAGGTTAAGCCACTTTCGGTGCACATTGAGTGTGCAAAAAGGCTCACTCGATGGTCAAAGCCACTTTTCAAAATCCTTGAAGCCGGGAGATTCGTAGTGGATAAACTCTCCGGCTTTGAGCCCGGCATCCTCCGGATTTCTACGAATGTAAGTAAGGCAACCTTCAAGCTGCTGTACGCCACGCAGGAGATGATCAAATCCTTCGTGTTGCCACAGGGTGCCGCTACGCCCAAGCACCTTATTGATTTCCCTGGCGGTGAATCCCTTGATGGACCCTGTCACCCTTTCCAGTTCCATTCCGTCGCGAAGCAGGAATAGCGCATGCACGTGGTTCGGCATGACCACGTAAGATGCCAGGTCGTAGCGAACGCCATCGAAGAAGTGAAAAGCGTTCGAGACGATTTGAGCGCACTCCGCTCTGCGCAAATAGCATCCACCGTAGCCCGCATCCAGCCAGCCATCCAGTCGCTTTGGAAACAGATCGCGGTATTGGCTGGAAGTGGAGGCATTCCAGGGTTTCGGGTGCTGCATAAGCCACGCATGCTTTTCAGTGCGCCATGCGTTGAGCTTTTCCTGTGGCAACGAATCAAAAAGGCGCCAGGTGACGTAGTTGAATACTCCAGAGAGGCGCCAGTGGGGAAGATTTCGCCGATCAATCTGAACCGGCGAATCGCGCTGAAGGAAGTGCGAATGCGGAACCTCGTTGAGCTCCTCGTTTTCAGAAGAACTTTCCATCGGTCTAGGTCTCCTTGCGTGGTGAGTATAGCAAGGCGCTCGCCGATTATCACTGCGCGATTACCATCATCAACGTGCACCGAAAGTGGCTTAACCTTTCAGGTTGAGGCAGGGCATGACCAAGTGCAATGCAGGCACTCCAGATTCGTGTGGTGAATGCGCTCCGGGTGATTCTACAAACTTATTGCAGTGCTGGAGCCGCAATAACTTCTTGCCTCAACGAAAATGGTCAATCCACCGCGGCGGATTTCGGTTCATATTGCGTATTGCACAACTTGCGCGGCGTTGATCTATACTCTTCACACTATGATCAAGACCGCACTGAAAAATACGTTCTCATTTATCCTCGCGCAGGTGCTTTGTTTCTCGGCTGCGGGGATTGGCGGAGCCTTTACGGCGACCTCTGTTCGCACGTGGTATCCGGAGATTGCGAAACCCACATGGACGCCACCGCCCTGGGTGTTTGGGCCGGTGTGGACGACGCTGTATGCGATGATGGGCCTGGCGCTTTGGCTGGTGTGGCGGTCGGGCAAGTGGACGGAGACGCGGGGCGCGGTGACGCTGTTTCTGGCACAGTTGGCGCTGAACGCGGTCTGGTCGATCATCTTCTTCGGGGCGCGGAATCCAGGCCTCGCTTTTGGCGAGATCCTGCTGCTGTGGTGCGCGCTGGTGGCCACCATGGTGGCGTTCTGGCGGCACTCGAAGGTGGCGACCGCGCTGCTGGCGCCTTACCTGGCGTGGAGCTCTTTTGCGGCCTGCCTGAACTTCACCATCTGGCGGATGAACTGAGCGCTGGTGAATGCATCAGTCTGCGGGAGCACGGACTTTCCAGTCCTTGTTTCTCGTGCGGCTTCGTCGCACGATACGCGGGTAAGAAAACCCGCGCTCCCGCATTTTCAGAATTCCGGCTCGGCGGGGAAGTACGCGTCTCGATTGGCCATGAGCTCTTCGCAGGTGTCGATATCATCCGGAATGGGGACGAGAATAAGGGGGCTCAATCCAAGATCTTCCGACTGATCGGGGTTGTTGGGGACGTTGAGAATGCGGCGTGATGCGCCGACGACGAGCTGCTCCGAATCATCCGTCACGGTGCCCTGGAGGGTGCCGTCGGAATAGAGCGTGAGATCGTTCTGAAAGATTTCGCGGCGGGCGATGTAGAGTTCGCCGTCGATAAGACCGAAGAGCTTGATGAAAACCGTGACGCCGGGCTTCCCGTCGTTGTCGGCGTCATTGATCAGCGGATCGGCGGGGTCCATGGACAGGGGCAGGTCGGGGTCGCCGTCTATGCCGATGAGGGTGGGCGTGGCGGGCCGGTGAAGCTTCCAGGCGCCATTTTCCTGATAGACCTCGACGACGGCCCGGCGGGGCACGATGGCCTGGGTGGCCGCATCGGGGAATTCGGTGGTGAAATTCTGATTGGCCTTGTGCTCGGCGTGGCAGAAGGAATCGTATTCGACGAGCTCCCCGTCTTCAATGACGAGGTCGGTGAATCCGTAGGAGATGATGAAGGTGGACAGGGGGCCGTTGGGCGTGTCGCCCTCGTAGGCCACCACGTCGTAGTGGGCATAGTGCCCGACCATCGCCTCCATGGCCTCCTGCTCGGTGGCGGGCGCCACCCAGGCGGGATCGTTTTCCGGGGCGTCGTAGAGGGGACTCTCCGGCCAGGGCTTCGGGCTGGAGCAGCCAGTGAGTCCAAGGGCGCCGGTGAGGATGAGGGCAAGGAGCACGGGGGTCATTGGGAACTTCATAGTGGCGGCATCCGATGGGGTCGGGTACGGGTTCAAAGGTTCTGATTCATTATATTGCATTCACGGGACGGGGAGATTGGGACCACGGAAGGGGGGCAACCTTGGGACACAACCAAAAGCGTTGAACCGCAAATTTTCGCAAATTTCATTCAGACTGTAAAAGGTCGATTTTTGTTTGCAGGGTTCGGGGCGTTGGTAATGTTGAACTCGAATAAGCTCCTTCCGTGAAGTTCCGTGCCCTTCCGTGGTCGATACCCCTTTAATTACCGCTCCCCCATACCGATCATTTCACATTCTTTTGCGTGCGCATGGGTTTCCGCTCCCACGTCGGTTTTCATTTGCGCAAATCTGCGTAAATTTGCGGTTCCAACTCCCCCCTCCTCTGCTCACCGAGCAGAATACGCCCATCGCCACCATTTGACTACTATCTGTATACAATAAAATATTTTTTTGATTCTTATCGTCAACCTATTGTGTTTTTTGAACAAATAATGTATGCTTTAAATCACTCTCTTGTGGAGCTACAGAAACATTTGATGGCTTAGTTGACTTGATTGCGCTATTAATGACTACAATCTATAGTCATCCGGATACAAATAAGGTCCTGGCGACGCTCTTTGCGTCGTCGGCCCGGGTGTCGATCTTGCGCGTGTTCATGCTGGACCCCTACCGCTCATATTATCAGCGGCAACTGGAACAGGCCACCGGCCTGGCGATTCGCGCTGTCCAGCGGGAGTTGGACCGGCTGGTGAGCATCGGGCTGTTGTTTCGCCATGCGGAGGGGAACCGCACCTACCACCAGGTGGACACGGACTTCCCTTTTTTTTCGGATTTGCGCAATATTATCCTCAAGGCGAGCAGCGCCTACGACGTACTGCGGAGTCGCCTGGCGATGGAGCCGGGCGTGCGGCTGGCTTTTTTGAATGAGGCGGAGTCGCGGGTGATGGTGGTGGCGAAGTCGGGACAGCAACCTTCGGTGGAGGCGGCGCCCTATGCGGTGGAGGCGGTGGACAGCGAGACGTTTCTGCGCTGGTTGGGTGAAAAAAAAGAAACCCTTCGACCGTTTCTGGTGGAAGGGGTGGATCTTCTGGGCCGCCGTGACGATGTCATCTGGCGGCGAATCGAAGCGAACGGTTACAGCGTTTTGAAGGGAGATGGCATACCATGAGGGACACCGGTCTTGAATTGAAAGCCGTGTGCGAAGCGTGGCAGGCGACGGGCCTGGATCTGCAAGCCTGTGCGCGGCGATTTCTGGCGATTCTGGGGTGGGAGTTTCCCCTGCCTTTTTCGCCGGGGGACGGCGTGGCTTCGACGGGCGCGGTGCCTTTTCTGCTGCGCGCTCAGTCGGGCGATACGCTGGCGACGCTGTTCCTGCGCCCCGGCAAGCTGGAGCCGCCTTCGGGCCTGACCGATCGGGGCCTGGACTTCTGCAAGATGACGCGGCTGCTGGTGAACAGCGTCCGCACGCTGAATATCCGCTATCTGCTCATCAGCGATATGAACAGCGCCTACCTCTATGACCTGACGGAAGACACCCTCCTCCTCTTCGCCGATACGCCCCAGGAATTTCGCGAGGAGTTGGCGGTGGCGCTGCGCAAGGAGTCGATGGACCGGGGTTCGCTGACGGAGTTGCGCCGTCCGCCGCGAAGCGTCATGTCGCGCCAGTTGCGGGAGTGGCGCCTGTTCTGGGTAAAGCAATTCGTGACGCGGACGCAGTGCACGCCCGCGAGCGCGCATCTGGTGATCGACCGGATTTTTGTGGTGCGCTATATTCTGGCGCATAAGGTATTTCGCAGGACGCGGGGGCACTTTCAGAAGCGCTTTTCCGATCTGACGCGGGCCTGCTGGGGCGGCCAGGCGGATCGGGCGGGCGATCAGCTTTCGACGCTGTTTCACGACATGTGGTTTGACTGGCGCATCGACCTCTTCGAACCGGACACGGATCTGGAGCGGGCGCTTAGCCAGCATGAGCTGGTGTCGCGGATGCTGGTGGACGCCAGCCTCCTCTCCCAGGGCAAGCTGGACACGGCGACGATCCTGGAGAGCTTCAACTATGGCGATCCGCAGGAGAAGCTGCGCGTGCGGATGGTGCCGGATGCGAACGAGGACCGGGAGCATTACCTGGCCACGCAGTCGCTCAGCTCGGTGGACGATGCGCGCGTGGTGGTGGATTTGCAGGAGGAGGGTTACCGGGCGCTGTTCTTCTGGTTTGACCGGGTGGTTTCGGTCTATGAGCGGCTCACCTCGGTGTTTGAATCCCAGCAACAGGACACGCCGGCGGAGGCGGATGGCCTGGACCTCTTCGCGTGGTCCGTGGTGGATTCCGCCCGGCCCGATGCCTGCGCGGACGTGCTGGCCCATGCCTGCACCCACGGCTTCGGCATTCTCTGCGGCGACATGACCCAGTACCAGATCGCGCGCCTGCTCTTCACCATGCACCTGATCAAATGCTATGCGGAGCGGAACCAGGCCGTCGAGCGCTTCCCCAGCTTCGAGGCGATCTTCGAAGAGCGCCCGGAAGTGATGCGGGCGGATCAGGTGCTGAGCAAGCGCGGCGGCAGCCGGATGCAGGTGCCGCGGGTGGAGTAAGTTTCAATTACTGGCGTGGTGTTTTCTGCGCGTGGCGATTCACACGCGGCTGCCACTCAGTTGGGCTCCCTTTCGGCGGCCTCCGTCTCGGTTTCGGACGCGACAGGCTGTAGCTGGATCTCTATCGGCTCCGACGTGTTGCTGTCTCCGACAACTTCCCCCGCGCCAGCGTCGCGGTGGAACGCACTGAGGTGCAGCCCCCGGTCGGCCTCGGGCGCACCGATCTCAAATTGGCCCTCCGGGCCGGATCGGGCGGCCGCGAAATCCGTGAGGTTTGCCGCGCCATTCGGAAGCGTGCCCAGGAAAATCGCGGCGCCGACGACGGGTTGTCCCGCCTGGTCGACTATACGCCCCTGAACCGAGGCTTGCGCCCACAGCACGATGTCCACACCCCCGACGCCTTCGGAGGTGACGGGGCCTGCGTTGGCCCGGCCCATGGCAAAGCCGGGCGCCCGCGCGACCACGTCGTAACGCCCTTCATCCACAGAGAGGCTGTAGGCCCCTTCGGGGTCCGAAACACGCTTAAACGGTACGAGGAAGAAGTACGACGATTCGACGGGTGCGCCCGCGGGGATAGCTGCCACTTCAAAATCGGTGATCGGAACATTTTCGCCGGAAACCACGATTCCGCTAATGCTCAAGCGACTGGAGAGCACGATGGAAACATCCTTGCTCCCCGAGGCGATATCGTCGACCGTGGCATTGGAATAGTCCGGTGCGGACGCGGTGATACTGAACATCCCCTCGGACAGCCCTTGAAATTTGAACGTGCCATCGACCACGGCAGTTCCCATGGACTGGGCGATGTGACTTCTCTCCTCCAGCCGTTCCAGGCGCAGGTTGGCCGCGACGGGCGCGCCCGATTCGTCGGATACCTTGCCCGAGATTTCCAGGGAGGCCTCTTCATCGAAGACCAACCGTAGATCGCGCACCTGCTGTCCGGGTTTCATCGTAAGACGAAGCAGTTCCCGCCCGACACCGTCCGCCGGACTCGCACCGATTTTGTAGCTGCCCGCAGCCACGTTGGCAAAGAGAAAGCGCCCTTCGGCATCGGTGTTCGTGCGATTCGTGGTGCGATGGGCCGCTTCATCCGCCAGGGCGAGGGAAACACGACCGTGAAAGGGCTGGCTCCGCCGGTCCACCACCACGCCCGCGATCAGTCCGTCAGTGGCAAGCTCCAGGACCAGGTCTACATCCTTCAGGCCCGCAGGGGGAATGTCGAGTACGTATTCGGGCGAGATTGCGCTCGAGGTGCGGGCCAACACGCGGATAAGTTCTCCCCCTTTCAGACGGCTCAGGGTAAAAGCCCCGTCCTGCCCGGTGGTCTGCTGATCCTGCCAACCCTGTACCCGCCCATTTACGAACGCACCCCCAACCGGTTTGCCTTCGGTGTCAACGACGTGTCCCGTCACCACGATGCCCCGCGACAACACGATGGCTATGTCCTCCAAGGTTTCGCCCGAGGTAACGGTCGCCTTAACGGTGCTCTGGCCCCGACCGAATCGGGAGTAGCCGGGGGCCTCAGAGGCGAAGAACTCGTGGGCACCGGTATTGAGTCCGGTAACTTCAAAGCGGCCTTCCAAATCCGATGGTTGAGAAACCTGACTGAGCCGATTGTTCCCTTCGAATGAGGCCTTCACCGTGACGCCTGATATTCCGATGCCGGTGTCCCCGTCGGTCACGCGACCGCGCGCCACGCCGCCTGGAACCAATTCGAGCACGAGGCCCTCCTGGGGCAAATTCGCCACGGCAAGCTGGATCGGGGCGTTCTTGACGATCTGGCCCACCTTTGCCCCACGGAGTTCATAATTGCCCGGCCCTACGGCGTCAAAGATGAAGGAACCCTGCACATCCGATGTCACCGTCAAATCAGGCGCGTCGATACCCACGGTAGCAAGGGTCACCTTCACCTCCGCCGCAGGCGCCCCCCCCTCCACCGTGCGGCCTGACACGGGCACGCCGGGCTCCAGTTGTATTACCGCATCCAGCGTACCCGTAGCAATTGGAATAGACATGGTCGGCGCGAATCCTGGTGCGCGCGCCTGCAGGGTCCAGACTCCCGCCTCGAGCCAGGGCAGGGCGAAGTTTCCCTCGCCATCCGCGAGGGTTACGTCCGCCAGCAGTGCTGACGATTGTCGCTCCTTGCCATCCAGGAGCAAGGGGTAGATCGTCGCGCCGGGCACACCCGCACCCGCAGGGTCCACGACGCGCCCCGCGATCCCGGCGGATTCCTGAAGGACCAGCAAGACATCCGCCACCGGTGTTTCGCGATTGAGTCGGCAGGAGGCTCGGGCGATTCGCCCTTCCGCCTGGGCCTGCACGGCATAGTTGCCGAAAGGTAGATTGTTGATGTGGAAGACTCCGCGCTCATCCGGCTGGGCGACCACGGGCGGGGAGAGGGCTTCGTTTCCGAAGTCGGACGTATTCATGGGAAGGGGCTGTGCCGAGATCTCAATGCCGGTGCCCGGAGAACCGTCCTCGTTGAACAGGCGACCGCCAATGGCACCTGGGTGAATTACGTCGGACTGGGACGCGCTCACTGGTTTACTTCGAACCGGTTCAGTGACTGCGGGGGATAGCCCCACCGGCGGCGGCGCGGAGGAAAGCGCACTTTCGTTGGATGAGATTTGAATACTATCCCGATCCAGCCGCGTAAAGACATACACAGCGAAGACTAGTGCGACAACGGTTATACTCAGCGCCAGTCTAACTAGCCATCGATTCATGACGCCCTCCTTGTCTGTTCGGTATAGCAAAAAAAGCGGCCCTACGGAGTCTTCTCTGCCACAGGCGTCGTTCGGGTTACGATACCCATCCCCTCGATTTCAAAAGTACGCGTGTACTCCCCCACGGACGCTTCAACCTGCAATGTCGCTATTGCGACCTTCTCCTCAGGACTTTCCGGAGGAATCAGCTCGAACTCCAGCAAGTAAATGTCATCCCTCTCTCCCAGAAACCTCCACGCGCCCGATATACCCGTCACGTACTTGGCATTTTTCACCGTAAGAACGCCTCCGTACGGTGCTTTGAATTCCGCAGTAAGCACTGTCGTCCTTCCCGGATCAAGCATACCCGCCGCCAATCGGTCGCTGATGATCTCGATGGGATGCTCGACATAACCCATCACCGAAAGCGTGTAGCTTGGCTGCTCCGGGCTGTTCGTCCGAATCTCCACGACCGAATTGAAAACGCCGTACGGGACTCCCGGAACGAGAGATACGCTGATGGTGCTCGTCTTCTCTCTGGAATGATCTTCCGTACGGACATCAAACAACTCCCTGTCGTATATAATTTCCGCAATAGCGAATTCAGACTTAACTGGCCAATTTAAATCAAAAGACCGGACAACGGACTCCGAATTGGTCACGGATTTGAAGTCCAGCGGAGGGAGCACCTTGTTGTACACGTATCCAGAAAGATTGAATTCCCGTGTGGAATTATCCGATAGGGCAACTAGAACCTTTGCGGAGGTCCTTCCCGATTTGCCCCGCGTATCCAACTCCACCGCGAATTCAATTGTTGAGTGAGGCGCAAGCGTGCGACTTGATGGTTTTACGGCGGTGCATCCGCACGATGCTGCCATTTCGTTAATGGCCAGTTCCACGTCCGTATTATTTTTCAGCTCAAAGATATGTCTAATTCGCTCCCCTTCCACTACATTGCCGAACTCGAATAAACTCTTTTGTGCTCGGTCATTCGATCCGCCTGAGCAAGCCGCAACAAAGAAGAATCCAGGTAGCACCGCCGCAAGCCACGTCCACATATGTCTACGCAACCCTTCCAACTGCCCACCCTCCTCGCTTGTTCGCACTTACTTTAGTCAGCTTCAAAAGATCGAGTTTCCTGCCTCTGAACGACTCGGACTCGCAGAAGCTATCTCCACCGGCCACGCCCCAAACTCCTTAGCAAACGAATTGTGTTTTGCGGGGAGGTTGACAGCCCCCCCCGCAAAAGAATTCCGTTCAACGGTAAGAGTTGGATTCGACCATATCACGAACACTCTTCAAGATAATCCATAAACGTAACCGTTTGATGATTTCCTATCACATCTCCTGTCTCACAAAAAAACTCTTCAGCCGGATCGCCCGTAGGCCAAGTGCAAGGCTCTTCCGATAGGTTGCATCCAATTTGGTAATAGCAGACGCCCATATACGGCGGCTCATCGGATGGTACGGGTTCTTCGTAGCCCTCGGCAACGGGGTGCACAACAGGTTGTTGCGATACGCCTTCCGTTTTCCAAGTGCATAGAAGAGGAGCAGATGCACATCTCTCTTCGCAAGTCCCGGTAGTGGTAAATATCGAACAACTCCACTCGTCATAACAAGACGCCCTCACTTCGATCGTGATCAAAATTAGCCCGCTCAAAACCGCAACTCCACCCAGCACTATAGCAACGCATCTCCGAATATTGGCTTTCATCGTTCATTCTCCTTGTTTGGTAGACCTTGCAAATGTTGCGACGCAACATTTGCCTTACGCTGTGCTTCACCGATCGCCTTCCTGACCTCAGGCGGCAACAGATCTAATAGAACCCACTTATCGCCCCAGTAACCTTTCAGTGTCCGCTGCGTGCCCCTGTTTGAGTATTCGTACATGATCGTGGATTCTCGGTCGATATCCAATGCCTCGAGTGTGATCATTTTTCCGATCTCGGGATCCCCCAACGTCACTTTCTCGACTTCAATATTCATTATCTCATTGTCCTGAGTAAGTTTCCGGGAGGCCGATTTTGGAAAACACATTCCGTCTGCGAGTTGCTGGAAGCGCGCCTGGACAATGTAAAAGGGATCGCCAGTCTTGTTGTATGTGCTGGATTCGGCAATAAGGAATCCGCTACGGGGATCGAGCAATATTTCCTTTTGATGTAGCATCTTAGCCCCTTCAATCCGTTCAACAACTATTTTGTAGTAAGGCTTGCCGTCTAGGTCAATCTCGGAGGGCGTCCAGCGGTAATCCGCCTGCCCGCCGCCCAGTTCCCCCTCGTAGGCTTCCTTGAGCGTTCGACGCGTACTGTAGCGGGTGCCAAATCGAAGTATGTCTGGGTATGGGTTGATCTCTACCTTGGACTTGACCGCCTGGTACAGATTGTTCCTGTCATCCAATTGGTAGAGATGAAGTTCATGGAATTCCTTGTAATAGTTGACAGCGTAGCGATCATTGATCATGAAGATATTGCTGACATCCCGAACTTCGCCACTGGCCGTCCAGG
The DNA here is from genome assembly GCA_016791475.1 of Candidatus Hydrogenedentota bacterium. Lineage (NCBI taxonomy): Bacteria > Pseudomonadati > Candidatus Hydrogenedentota > Candidatus Hydrogenedentota bacterium. The sequence goes on along the minus strand of JAEUWI010000050.1, from coordinate 2,742 downwards.
TATTCCTTACATCTTTATCCTCACAAAACGAAGCACCATCGCGCCAGTAGCGGGCGCGCCCTTCAATGACCATCGGGCCGCTCAGATCGGCCCCATCCGGCGAGGGTATGGGGCTCATAGTCTTCGTGGTCCGCCAGGTGTACTCCGCGTAGAGCGGGCTTGACTCGAGTTTTCGAACCGTTGCCTCATTTTGAGCGACGAGACTCTCTAGGAGCGCGCTATCGGCTTGAATCGCCGAGTCGGGATCAGCATGGACCGGAGCAACAAGGAGAAACCCGGCACTGAAACTGAGGGTGCATACTTTCCACAACATCCCACTACTCCTATTGTAGTCATACCGCCAGGGATTGAATTTCCCACACATTAACTTTACAACCCGGTTTTGACGCCTGGCGCGGCGCTCTTGACCTTCGCCTTCGGTGAGTTCGATATCGAGGTTCGCATTTACGTCCCCCCCCGGCCCGGGCGTGCTTATATTACCAGGCGGTCGGGTGTGACCAGAATGTGGGCTTGAAGAACTGTCATCCCCGCGAAGGCGGGGATCCAGCGCGATAGCGGAGTTCGCTGTGTCAGGTCCCTGGATTCCCACTTTCGCGGGAATGACAGAATCCTCCACAGGCAACGACTGCGCGTCGGGGCGGAGGGGAACGGGCGGAGTCGAAGAAAGGGGGTTGGCCAGCCCCAGCGAGCCTTCGGCCAGGCGGAGCGGGGAGACCGGGCTATCGGGGACGCGGGGGGAAGGGGCCATTCGCAGAGAAGACTCCATACCCTGCGGGGCCTGCAATTCAACTGAGCCCGCACTGCCCCCACCCCCGCAAACACCGCAGAAATAATTGTTACGCTATAGGGGGAGTGGAAGAGGGTGGGCAGAAGGGAGGATCCACAGAGAAACGAAACTCGGTGAGAAAACAGGCACATTCCAGAAGCCCTCTTCCTTAGTGTAATGCACTCATATTTTACTGCTACTACTGCCGCGACACGGTGCCGCTAAATTCACCTTACACAAAACGAGTACACCTGTCAAGATAAATTTCTGGGCGGCGCGCTTCACGGACTCAAGGCCGGGATGAATGTTGAAAAAGCTCGAATTCCTGCGGAAAGCGTATCGCGGATTCTCAATTCGGGACACCCACTGAATAGTTCGCGGCGCGGGGTTATTTAACTGATGTCATTGAATCCGCGCTTGAAATGCGTTCGATCATTCTTCGCACTCGGTTATGCGCGCCATTGGCGGCGACCCGACTTTTTGATACTCATGGTTCGCTCGCCTTGCCTGTCACAGGTTGCACATGTCCCCTTTGAGCATTCGCCTTGCGGCGTGCGTCGCCGATGGCGTCTTTCCGTTCCTGCGGTAGCGAATCGTAGGGAACCCACTTGCCGTCCAGGTAGCCTTTCCTGTTCATTGCTCCCCCTTTGGCGTGTTCGATCATGAGTATCGACGCACGGTCGATTTCCAGGGCCTCAAGCGTGAGGCTTTTCCCAATCTCGGGATCGCCGAGGGAAATTTTCTCTATTTGATAGTCGGATACATGCTGGCCCTCTGAGATGTTTCTGGTAACTGTTTTGGGAAACCACAGCCCATCTCCGGCCGCTTCGAAGGTGGCCTGGACGACATAAAACGGGACACCAGCCTTGTTGTAGGTGCGGGATTCTTTGATCAGGTATCCACATTGCGGATCGAACAGAAGCTCTCTCTGCACCGACTTTTTATCCGCGCCAGGTTTTTCGACCGTTATTTTATAGTAGCGCTTACCATCCACATCGACCTCGGACGGCGTCCAGGAATACTTGCCCCTTTCTTTTTCGCAGGCTTCCCGGAGTGTCTCGCGGCCGCTGTATCGAATGGCCTCGCGAAGGATGTCTGGATTCGGGTGGAGTTCACTCTGGTCTTTGACGGTCTGGGGCGGATTACCTTGCACATCGAAGGGAAAGAAGTTCAGCACAGGATTGATCTTGCGGTATTCTATCGCGTAGCTTTCATTGCGCAAGAATATATTGCCGCCATCAGTGACTTTGCCTGTCTCGGTCCATGTATTTTTCAGGTCGCGATCCTCACAGTATGAGGACCCATCCTTCCAGTATCGGGCGTGCCCCTCGGTGACCATAGGACCGCTCAGATCCTCCCCGTTTGGCCCCGGACCAGGGCCCACGGTCCTGGTGGTACGCCACGAGTACTCCACAAAAAGCGGACTCGATTCGATCTTCTGAATCGTGGCTTCGTGTTGCGCGATGATGGATTCGAGCAGCGTGGCCTCTTCGGCGGATGGCTGCTCAGCCCTTGCGGGTGAATTGATGTGAAACAAGAAGGCTTGCGTTAACACCACGCTTGCCACGAAAAGCCGCCGATCCATGCTGCCACTCCCTTATTGCGGTACCCCGCCGCGTTACTGCCTCATTTCGCTACCCTAGCATGAATTCATTTTTCCCGCAATACTGAAAAAACAATCATATTCTATCCAACTTCCTTTGGCGGGCCGTCGCCTCGCACCACCATGGCAAAAACAGGAATTCTAGACCGAAAATCTACGCAAATTGGCGCAAATGACGATGGCTCTAAGATTGCCTTTGATAAGCAATTACCGACCCACGGGGTGTGGAACAAGTTCGTTTCCGTGAAATTCCGTGCCTTTCCGTGGTCCATAGAAGTGAGTTGACCGGGAAAAGATAGGGTGCAGTTTTAATACTACCGCTCAAGCGGCGTGCTGTAGGGCCAAGTATTCTTTCCAAAAGAGGTCCCATCGA
>JAEUWI010000049.1 GCA_016791475.1 Candidatus Hydrogenedentota bacterium | reverse complement strand
GTTCTTGGTTAGCTACCCAAGATTGGAACGAATGCGTGGTCGCATTTTCAATTTACAGAACATATGCTACGTCATCCACAGGGGCCCTCCAACTTCTCTCCCTTGTTCTGTTTTCTCCGTGCCTCTTTGTACTCCGTGGTCAGCAAGCTTCTTGCCGGTTGCGGAAAACAACAGAGATCATGATTGCTGCCGATGGCTGCTCCAGACTCTTTCGAGGGTCGCCAATCTCGTCGACGCCTCAGTTGGCGAAGTATTACCACACGACATGCCTCGTGGAGTATGGTGAACGGGGTCATAACCAAAAGGAGTCCCCCCATGGGCCGCACGATACTTGCTCTTGTACTGGTAGTTGTCGGGGTGAATGCCGCGCACGCGGAATTGAAAGCCGGCGCCGCAAAGCGGAGTATCGTGCCCCCCTTTCCCACCCAGATGGGCGGCTACTTTGATCGCAAGGACAACTTTACCGGCGTGAGCCGACCCGTGATGGTTCGGGCGCTGGTGTGCGACAACGGCGAGACGGGGGTGGCTCTTGCCGTGGCGGATCTCATTGCCGTTTCACGCAATCTGGTGGAGGGTATCCGCGCCAAGGTGTCGGAGATAACCGGGCTCAAGCCCGAAAGCATTCTCGTTTCCGCGACGCACAGCCACTCCGCGCCGTCGGGTTTCCAGGGATCTGGACTGCTTGGACCCGCCGAGGACGTCCGGTTGACAGAGTTTCTTATTGACGAGATCGCCGGTGCGATCATCGATGCCCACGCCGCCATGCGCCCGGCCGCGCTCGGCTTTTCCTATGGCCGCCTGGACGGCGTCACGGTGAACCGCCAGCAGAACAATGATGTGGTCGATCCCGAGGTGGGCGTGCTCAAGGTGCAGGAAAAAGGCACGCGCAATACCATCGCCACGCTGGCCAATTTCACGGGCCATCCCGTCATTCTCGGCGGAGATAATCTGCTGCTATCCTGTGAATACCCCGGTGTGGCCTGTGAAACGGTCGAGAATGTGGTCGGTGGCGTCGCCATCTTTACGCAAGGCGCCTGCGGCGATGTAACCATGAAGCGCAGCGGCCCGCCCTTTGAGGAAGTGACCCGGATTGGCCGTGTGGTGGCGGGCGAGATTATTTCCACCTCCGAACAGATCACGCCCGGCGAGGAGACCGACCTGCGGAGCCACTGGGAGCCGGTGACTGTGGAACCGCGCGCGTTGCCAACCCCGGCGGATGCGGAGGCGGCTATCGCCGTCGCCGAGGCGGCCCACAAGGCCGCCGTGGACGCCGGGAAGCCGGAATACATCGTGAAAGATCTGAGTCGCGAGATTAGCGCCTCCAATACCACGGCCTCCGTTGCCAGAGCAGCCGCCGAACGGCCCGACAGCCTGCAGGCGGCCACCCAGGCGTCGGTGCACGTGATGCAGATTGGCCCTCTGGTGGCGGTCGGCATTCCCGGCGAGATCTTCGTCGAGTACGGCCTGGAAATGAAGCGCCGCGTCGCTCAGGATGTGAAGCGGCCCATGATCCTCGTGGGCTATGCCAATGACTATATTGGTTACATCATCACGCCCCGGGCCGACGCCACCGGCGGCTACGAGAAGGCGATTTCCCGCGTGGCCCCCACGGCGGGCCGCACGCTGGTCGAGGCGGCCATGGCGGCGGTACGATTGATAGTTGATAGTTGATAGTTGATAGTTGATAGTTGATAGTTGATAGCTTGGACTTAAGGGGTTAACGATTTTGAAGATTTTATAATCGATGTAAGTAGCTTAATTAGTTCGACCAGATCCGCCAGTAGAGATTGAGCACCTTTGCTGTCCAGAATTTCAGATTGTTCGAGGAGCTCGATCCAGTATTCAGTTTCCTTCGCTTCTTTAAGTGCAATGGCGAGTTTGTGGACGAAGTCCGGTTTGCTTTCGGCCTGCTCCGCCTCCCTTATCAGTGCGCCAATTGCTGTTCCAGCGCGCAATAGCTGTTTGCTGAGAACGTACTCCCGTTTCTCATCGCACAGGTGCTTGTACGCTTTCACGATTCGCAAGGCAAACGCGAAAGACTTTGTATGAAGCGCCCCCGGTTTCTCCATCGATGCAGACTCCCGAATTGCCACTATCAACTATCAACTATCAACTATCAACTATCAACTATCAACCATCAACTATCAACTGCTCATACCGTCTCCAGTTTTGTCACCGCCTCCTGCAAATACGCCTTCTCCGCGAAGGAAGCCAGCAGCATCCGATCTTCATTGGTCAGCGTGGTGTCGGCATTGATGGTGGCGATGTTGGCATCCAGATCCCCAGGCACCGACACCCCGATATTGAGCAGGTGAATTCGCGAGTCGTTCAGCACCCAGCGGATTGCCGCGGGCGGAAGCTTCTTTACCGCTTCGCGGTCATAGTCCGGGACCAGCGCCGCGGCGTTATGGCCGAAGATGCTCGCGCCCATGACTTTCATCGCCAGGATGCCCATGTTAAGTTCGCTTGCCTTGGCCACACAGAGATCGCGGTTGGCGACCGAGCGATTCGAGTGAAGGGTGTTGTAGCCTTTGTGGAAGTAACCAAATTCGATGAGGAGCGTGTCAAAGGTATTCGTGGCGATGAGCTTGTACATCTCCTCGAAGCGGGAGTGCCCCGTGAGGCCGATATAGGTGAACAGCCCCTCGTCCCGCATCTTCACCAGCTCCTCCACGAAGGGCATGCAGCCGTCGTAGCCCTGCTGCTCGATCACGGGGCCGTGCAACTGCATGCAGTCCACCTTATCCATCTTGAGGGTGGCGAGGGACTCCTCCACGCTCTTGCGGACTTCCCCGGACGAGCCCACCAGCACCTTGGAGGCGACATAGATATCACCGCGCACGTCGGCCAGGGCCTCGCCGAAAATCTTCTCGCTGTCGCCGTAGATTCGCGCGGTATCAAAGTAGCGCAGGCCCTTTTCGTAGCCGAGGCGCACCATCTTCACTCTGGCCTCATAGCTTCCGGCGTCGATACCGTAGTAGTCGTCCTCCCAGGTCATGAGCGGCGCGCTGCCATAGGCCAGACGGGGTAGTTCCAGGCCCGTGCGGCCAAAAAACCGGGTGGGCATGTTGCCCGTGCCCCGAAGCGCGGCCCCGGCCGGTTTGTCCGATGCGCCCGCGGCGCCCGCCGCCAGCACGCCGGTGGCGATCCCCGCCTGAATAAAGGCCCGTCGGCCGATGGGTTGTCTCGATTTATCCATGAAGCGCATCCTTTCCGCGTTGTGGAAGTGTCCATGACCATCATGGCACGGGACCGGTCCGCGTGTAAACCACTACGGAGCCGCCTGGACCCAAGAATCCGATCGAAAACACGGCTGGCGTTTCGGTTATTTTTTCGGTAGTATGGTAGCAGCGCACTGACTTTGTTTTCGGAAGTATTTCGGATTGTTTCCGGGCTGGGAGGGAACGATGCAGAGCAATTTTGACGCGGTGGTTTCCGCGTTGAGCGTGCGCATGTTCCATGTGCCTCCCGCGAGCATTGAAGAGGCCATGGCGCTGTCCCAGTCTTCGCCCGATCTCTCTCTTCTGGAAACTCTTTCCGAACTGGGGCACCTCCGCAAAGAAGAAAAGCGCCTGCTCGAGGATCTCTCCGAAGCGATCCAACGCCACGAACTGGCCACAGAAAGCGGATATCCCGCCGACTTGCTTAAGCGCGGGGCTTCTCCCCTGGACACGCTGGCGCGCTTCCGGGACCTTGCCGATCCCGAGCCCGGCTTGCGGAAACAGGCCCGTGAAGAGCAGCGCTATGAAGTGCGCCACGAACACGGGCGGGGAGGCATGGGCCGAATTCTGGCCGTCTGGGACCGGCGCATGCATCGCGAGGTCGCCCTGAAGGAGTTGCTGACCGGGGACTCCGCCGGCGATGGTCGGGTGGTGGCCCGATTTCTCCGCGAGGCCCGCATCACGAGCCGGCTCCAGCATCCTTCCATCATCCCGGTTCACGAAATTGGCGTGCGCGAGAACGGCGCGCTCTATTACACGATGAAGCTGGTGCGGGGGCGAACCCTGCGCGATGCGATCAAAGCGTCGCCGAAGCTGGAATCGCGGATGGCGCTGTTGCCCCATTTCCTCGGCCTCTGCCAGGCTATCGCATATGCCCACGCCCACGGTGTTATCCACCGTGACATCAAGCCAAGCAATGTCATGATCGGTGAATTCGGCGAGACCCAGGTGATTGACTGGGGCCTTGCCAAAGAAGTGGGGAGCGCCGAGGCGACCGGTAAACCGGCCGTCTTTGAAGGCGAAGACGCCTCCGGGCAAGAGCTGACCATGGCGGGGCAATTACTCGGTACTCCCCACTATATGGCTCCCGAGCAGGCGGCCGGAAAACACGACGAGCTGGATGAGCGGGCCGATGTCTACGCCCTGGGCGCGGTGCTGTACGAATTGCTTACGGGCAGTCGCCCTTATCAGGCCTCCACGGGGCTGGAGGTGCTCCGAAAGTCGGCGTCCGAACCGCCGTCACCCCCGGAGCGCTTGTGTCCCGAAGCGCCCCCCGCCCTGATCGCCGTCTGCCGTCGCGCCATGGAGCGGGAGCCCTCCGCGCGCTATGCCTCCGCGTCGGAGCTGGCGGAAGAGATCGCGCTGTACCAGGCGGGTGCGCGGGTGCGCGCCTATGAGTACGGAACCGCCGAACTTCTGGGCCGCTTCCTCCGGCGGCACCGGCCCGTCGTGGTTACCGTCTGTCTCGCGCTGGGCCTCCTCTGCGGCCTGGGAATCTATTCGTACATCAGCCTCAGCGCCCGTCATGCCGCGGAGCACGATCTCCGGGTCAGTTCGGAGCGCAAGGGGTATGACCTGTCGATTTTGACGGCCCAGCGCGCCCTGGAGGAGAACCGCTATTCCGAAGCGCGCACGGTACTTGCGGCCTGTCCGCCCGACTATCGCGACTGGGAGTGGGGCAGGCTTTCCTTCGCGCTGGATCGGATTCAGTCTGTCGGCCAGCTTGGGGACGGCTGGCTGGCTTCCGCGGAGATATCGCCGGATGGCCGCCATATCCTGACGGTGAGCGACGCGGGGGCGGTGGATCTTTGGTCCCTTCCGGCCCTGGCGCATGTCCGCGCGTATGACGCGGTTGGCGCGGTCGGCGCGTCCGACGTCACGCCTGTTTTTCGACCGGGGGGCGAGGAGTTCGCCCTTCACCTGACCGGTCGGGGCGCGGTGCGCTGGAATATCCTGTCGGCGGCCCCCATCGCGTCCTACGCCCTGGATACGGGTGATAGGGGCAATGCCCTGGCCTATTCGCCCGATGGCCGCTTTCTGGTTGCGGGTGCCGCCGGCGGCCAGATCCATCGGTGGGACCTGGCGTCGGGCGAATCGATGTCGGTGCTGATTTCAGAGTCCAGTATTTTGAACGGATTCGCCTTCTCACCCGACGGCCGCTGGCTTGTGTCCGCTGGCGAGTCGGGCCTGCTCCAGGTGTGGGACTGGGAGCGGGGAGAAGCCGTCCAGAACCTCGAAGCGCACCTGACCAATCTGCAAACGGGCACCCAGGGCGCGCTGCGTGTTGTCTTTAGTCCAGACGGCAGCCTGATGGCTTCGTCCGGTTGCGACGCCAACGCCAAGCTCTGGAATACAAGTGACTGGTCGCTCCAGAGCACGCTGGACGGGCATACGAAAAAGGTCGTTGGGATCTATTTTTCCCCCGATAGCGCCTTGATCGCCACCCATTCCGAGCGGGGGGTCAAGCTCTGGGATACCCGGACCGGGACGGAGAAGCCGACCGGAATACGCTGTGATCGGAATATCCGGCGGGCCGTATTCGAACCCGACGGTCGCCATCTGGTGACCGTGGAAGGCTCGGCCTGCGCCACCCGCTGGGATCTCGAGTCCCCCGGGAAGGGTGTCTTTCTTGTCGGTCACACTTCGGAGGTCAACGCCGTACGATTCAGTCCCGATGGTCGCTATCTCGCCTCTTCGGCGGGGCACTGGCTTTCGGGCGGGGACAACCGGGTGCTCCTCTGGGCGATGGAGTCCGATGGGGGGCGTCTTCCTTCGGCGCCACTGCGGGTACTTGAGGGTGACGGGCGGTGGACCAATCACCTCGCATTTCTTCCCAATTCCGATCTTCTGACCGGGGCTGACGCCGATTGCAAGTACATCACCTGGAACTGGACGACAGGGGAACGGGTGACTGAACTGGTGGTGCCGGAGTATACCAATGGCGCCCGCTGTGTGGACTACAGTTCCGACGGCAGCCTCATGGCCACCGCAGGGTGGGGTCAGGGCCAGCCCGAACTCAGCACGGTACAGATCTGGGACGCCACTACCCAGCGCCGATTGCGCGATCTGACCGGGCCGACTGGATGCGTTGATTCCGTCGCCTTCAGTCCCGACGGCACCCGGGTTGCCGGCGGCAGTCGCGACGGCGGTTTGTATATCTGGGACGTGCGCGAAGGAACGCTGGTCTCCAAACTGGAGGGAGACGAGGGCTGGATCTATGGCGTAGCCTTTTCAAGTGACGGCGCACTTATCGCAGGTTCCTCCAACGCCTCGCCCGTCCTGATTTGGGATGCAAGAACTGGTGAATTGCGCCAACGGCTGGAGGGCTTGAAAGTGCGCGCCAGCAAGGTTGCCTTTAATCCCGATGGCACCCGTGTGGCCGCCTGCGACGAGACAATGGTGAAAATCTGGAATTTGGAAACCGGCGCCGCGCTTCTTACCCTCTCCCATGGCGCCCAGGACGTCGCCTTCAGTCCCGATGGACACATTCTGGCCACCGCCGGGCTGGATGGTCGTGTAGGCATTTTCGAAGCCGCGCCCTGGGACGGTGAATTGGTGGCGAAAGGAAAGTAATCTGGCGGCGCCGCATCGGTCTTTCCGATGCGGCGCCCCCGTCGTTACGGTCTTCAGAATCCGTCAAAGACGCGGTTGTAGCGCGCAAAGGTGCGGGCGCTCGCGGCCGTCACGGGGAATAGCTCCGCAGGGTACTTCACAAAGACGTCGTGGCCGTCCATGTACAGCACGTTGCAGCCGCCCGGTTTGTGCGGCACGTCGTTTTCCGCCGTTGTAATGTGGTCCCACATCACCGGCACGTGGCTCTGGGCCTGGGCGCTTCCCCCGGGATTGTTAATATCCGTGACCAGGAAGCGCTCGACGCCCTCGCGCAGCCGGAAGAGCGTATCGCCCCCACCCGCCTGCGATCCGGGAAAGGCGCTCGCCCGAAAATCCTGGTCATTTGCCGCGCCGAGGGTGGCGGCGTTTTGCGCCCCCAGATCACCCCAGGGGGTCCCGATGAAGTCCAGTTCCTCAAATTGCCCATTCTTCCCGGCGCCCAGCGTGTCCACTTTGGCGGCGCCGAGAATGTTCAAGTCGTCCAGTATCAGCCAGCCCGTATAGTCGTAGGGCTCCTTGGTCAATTCGCAGGCTTCGACTACCCCGTTGTTGTTGCCCCGCGCCCGATCATAGCGGTCCTGGGCGCTGGACTCGTTCATCCAGCTCGGGCAAAACACGACATTGACGTCGCTCAGGTACTCGGGAATGATCGCCTCGCCGTCGAAAATAGTGTCCGTTGATAACGCCCCGTTGCATTTCAGGGGTTTTCGCTGCGGGAACTTCTCGCTGCGGGACTCGTTGGCGTACATCTTGAAGGCCAGTCCCAGTTGTTTCAAATTGTTCTGGCAGGAGGCCCGCCGTGCGGCCTCCCGGGCTCTCGCCAGGGCTGGCAGCAGGATCGCCGCCAGTATGCCGATGATGGCGATTACAACCAGTAACTCGATGAGGGTAAAACCTTTACGCGACATGGTAAGCCACTCCATTTTCTGTCCGTTCGGTTGGGATCGACACGCAGTCCCTGGACAGGGGCCTGCCGGGTCGCCACGCCCGCCTGCTGCCGGCCGCGGGTCGTGATATCAGTATTGACAGATGTTAGACTAGCTTACTTTACAGATGGTTTCCGCTATGGCACCCGCGTTGGTAAACCAACGGTCGGGAAACGCCGCGCGCAGTTCGGGTGCATCCCGGACGTCCAGACTGCTATAGTGACACCATGAAACGCCGAATTTATTCAGAGCGCGGCGTTGCGGGCTTGCCGGGGCGCCGCATCGTGTGCGCCGGTGCGCTCAGCATTGCAGCGGCACTGGCGGGCGAAGGCTGCCAGAGCGTGCCCCCGGGCGAGCGCGCCGCACCACCAGAGCTGTCCGCCTCCGCGAGTCCGTCCAGCGAGTTCTTTGCGAAGCATTGCTATGACTGCCACGGGGCCGACGTACAAAAAGGGGGCTTGGACTTCGAGGCCCTGATCAAGGCGCACGGCGCGATCAACGACTTGGAACTCCTCGACAAGATCATTCAGGTGGTCTCCACCGGCGAGATGCCGCCCAAGAATCCGCCCGAGCCCGCCGAAGTCGAAGGTTTCGTTGCCGCGCTCCAGCAACAGCGCGAGTTACAGCTTGCCGCCATGAAACCCACCGCCGGGCGCGTTACCGTGCGCCGGTTGAACCGGGTGGAATACAACAACACGGTGCGCGATCTGCTTGGCGTCGAATCCACCCCGGCGGAGGCCTTTCCCCCGGATGACACGGGCTACGGATTCGACAACATCGGCGATGTCCTCACCCTTTCGCCCATGCTGGCTGAGAAGTATCTTGATGTGGCGGAGGAAATCGTGGGCGATGCGCTGGCCCGGGAGATGGCGGAGTATGGCAAGATCTCGCCCGCGAACCGCCGCATTCTGGTGTGCAATCACGCCATTCCCGAGCACGACGCCGTTTGTGCAGAGCGCATTATCAAGACGCTGGCTCCCCGGGCCTATCGGCGCCCGGTAACGAAGGACGAGATCGAAAAACTTGAGGCGCTCTACCAGTTGGCCATCGACTCGGGCGACGGTTTCAGCGAAGGGCTGGAACTGGCCCTCCAGGCCATGCTCGTGTCGCCCCACTTCCTCTTCCGCGTCGAAGGCGAGCGGGTCGCCGCCGACCCCGCCGCCGACTTTCGCGTCGCCAATTATGACTATGCCTCCCGCCTGTCCTATTTCCTCTGGAGCAGTATGCCCGATGAAGAACTGATGGCCTGCGCCCAGGATGGCACCATCCGCCATCCGCGCACCCTGCGCGACCAGGTGGGCCGGATGCTGCGCGATCCCCGGTCGAAGGCGCTGGCGGAGAACTTCGGCGGCCAGTGGCTCCAGATCCGCAACCTGAAGCGGGTCGATCCCGATCCGGGCAAGTTTCCCCAGTTCACCGACGATCTGCGGGAGGCCATGGCCACCGAGACCAACCTGTTCTTTGAATCGGTGGTGAAAGAAGATCGCAGCCTGCTCGAATTTATCGATGCGGACTACACGTATGTGAACGAAGCGCTGGCCAAACATTATGGGATCGACGGCATCGCAGGGCCCGAGTTTCAACGGGTCAGCGTGGATCCCAGTGTGCGCGGGGGCCTGCTGGGCCAGGCGAGCGTGCTGACGGTGACTTCGCTGCCCACGCGCACTTCACCCGTGATTCGCGGGCTGTGGGTGCTGGAAAACATGCTGGCTTCCGCGCCGCCACCACCGCCGCCGGACGTGCCGCCTCTGGACGAGGTGAAGATCGATTCCAGCGCCACGCTCCGCCAGAAGCTGGAGATGCACCGGGAAAACCCGAGCTGCGCGAGTTGTCACAACCGCATGGATCCCCTGGGCTTCGGCCTGGAGAACTACGACGCCATCGGCGCGTGGCGCACGGAAGACAACAGCCAGCCGCTGGACACTTCCGGCGTACTGCCCGACGGTAAGACCTTCGCCGGACCGGGCGAACTGAAGCGGGTGCTGCTGGAGCGCAAGACCGATTTTACTCGCTGCCTGACGGAAAAAATGCTAACCTATGCACTGGGCCGGGGTGTCGAAGATTTCGACACCCCCGTAATCGACGGCATCGTGGCGGGAGTCGAGCAGCGTGACTACCGATTCTCGGCGCTGATTTACGAGATTGTGCGGAGCTTGCCTTTCACCCGGCAGGAAATCGAAGCAGAGGCATCATGAGCAGTTATCTGACGAAGAAACACCTGGATCGTCGAACCTTTCTGCGCGGCATGGGCGCGGCCCTTTCGCTGCCCCTGCTGGACGCCATGGCGCCCGCGCGAGCCTTTGCATCGCAGGCGGTCACGGCGCCGATTCGCCTGGGCTTTGTCTATGTGCCCAATGGCGTGATCATGGATCAATGGACCCCGGCGGCGGAAGGAGTGGACTTCGTCCTTCCCAGGACGCTCGAGCCCATCGCCGCCCACCGCGGCGATGTTATCGTGGCCACGGAACTGGCCCACCTGAACGCCCGCGCGCTGGGTGACGGCGGTGGTGACCACGCACGGGCGTCGGCGGCCTTCCTGACGGGCGTGCACCCGAACAAGACGGCGGGCGCGGATATCCGCAACGGCATCTCGGTCGATCAGATTGCGGCGAAGCACCTCGGCGAACATACGCGCTATCCCTCGCTGGAGCTTACGGTGGAGCCCGGACGGCTGGCGGGCAACTGCGACTCGGGCTATAGCTGCGCCTACTCCAACAGCATTTCCTGGCGCACCGAGACCACGCCTAACCCCGCCGAGGGCAAACCCCGCGCGGTGTTCGAGCGGCTCTTTGGCGGCGAGGACAAGAAGTTGAGCCCGGAAGCCCTGGCGAAGCGCATGCACTACCGGGGCAGTATCCTCGATCTGGTGATGGACGACGCCCGGGCGCTTCAGCGCAACTTGGGCCCGACGGATCGTCGCAAGCTGGACGAGTACCTCTACGCCATCCGGCTGGTGGAACGGCAAATCGAGTGGAACGAGGCCCACGTGGCCGACAAGGCGCCCGACCTGGCCGTGCCCGAGAGTGCGCCGGAGACGTACGCGGAATACGCGCGGCTCATGTTTGACCTGCAGGTGCTGGCCTACCAGACCGACCAGGTTCGTGTAAGCACCTTCATGATGGGCATGGAAGGCAGCAACCGGGCCTATCGCGAAGTGGGTGTATCCGGCGGCCATCATGAAATCAGCCACCACCTGAACGACGAAGCCAAGATCGCGGGCCTGAGGGAGATCAACCGCTACCACATGGAGCAGTTCGCATACTTCCTCGACAAGATGAAGTCGACCCAGGACGGCGATGGCTCGCTCCTCGATCATTCTGTGATTGTCTATGGCAGCGGCATCAGCGATGGCAATGCCCACAGCCACAACAACCTGCCTGTGCTTATCGCCGGGCGCGCGGGCGGCAAGATCAAAACGGGCCGCCACATCAAGTACGCGCCCGACACCCCCATGACCAACCTCTATCTCAACGTGCTCGAATACGCGGGCTGCCCCACGGACAAACTGGGCGACAGCAACGGACAGCTCAACTACCTGAGCGGAATGGACGCGTAAAGCCGACATCACCACCTACGGCAGCAGGGGATACACCTTCAGGTGGTCGTACTCGCAGCGGATTGCGTGCTCCATCTGGCGCAGGCCGATCCAGCCATCATTGGCGTGCACGGGGCCGTATGTGACGCCATCATCATCCCACGCGGCGGAAATGACGTCGTCCACGATCAGGCGAATTGTTCCGCCCTTCTTGTAAATTCGCACGGTCTGAAAGGCATCCGCCGCACCGCCGGTCACCAGATCCGGTCCCGTGGCCACGAGGTTGAAGCCCGCGTTCTTGCGAATGTTCGCCGTGCCGCGATCACCCGCCCAGTAGGAGATGTGGTAATTGTTCAGATCGCCGCTGTGATATTGCTTGAAAACACCGTCGCGCGGCTTCAGCACGGGATCGAAGATGCTCTCGCCGTTGATGCCGCGCGCATTGAAAAATACAATCGCGAGGCCATCTTTTCGGTTCTGCGGGCGGATAGAAAACTCCAGCAGAAAGTCGGCCGGGAAAACCTCATTCAACCAGAACACGAGGTGATCGCTTTTCTCCCCCTCAACAGGAGGCGTACTCTCCAACACGAGATGGCCGCTCTCGATTGCCGCGCCTTTGCCCCCCTCCAGCACCCAGCGGCTCAATTCCGCGGGATCGTCGAAAGTCGTTGAATAGACCGGGTGCTCCCAGTCCACATCGGCGGGGATCAGCTTTCGCCCGGCCAGGGGGGAGACCGGCGGGCTCTCGGGCTCATCCACAGCGCCGATATGCGGATTCTCGTACCAGAACACACCGAGCTTCTCCACCTCCTCGCTGGAGATAAAGTCGAGATCACCGTCGCCGTCCACATCCAGCGGCTCCACACGATCAAACTTGGTGCCCTCCAGCCCGCTGATATCCGTCGGTGCCCAGTGAGCGCCGGGCGTGCCGTCCAGCCAGAAGATCGCGTGCCTGTCCTTCGCCTCCACCGTGCTCACCACCAGATCATTGTGTCCGTTGCCATCCACATCCGCAATACTTACGGATTTCGCGATTCCACCATCCGCCGGCAGCGGGATTTCCCGCTCGGTCCACGCCGCGTCCAGTGCCGGGCGCGAGAAGAGCAAGATTTCACCATCGCGCACCGCGGCCGCGATATCGAGGACACCATCGGCATCGAGATAGCCCACATCGAGAAACATGGCTTCGCGCTTGAGGCCGCCAACGGCGTGGTGCGCCCATTCGCCATCGGCGTTCGCCGCGCCGGGGTGTTCGAGCCACCACACGCCCCGGTTATCGCCCTTGCGGTCGCTGTAGAGAATGTCGAGGTCGCCATCGCCGTCCAGGTCCACGTTGACGATCGACATGACCCAGCCGGCCTGGCGCAGGGGTTTCCATTGCCATTCACCCGCGTTGCGCGGGTCGGTTGGAGACTGAAACCAGCCAATCCAGGCGTCTTCATTTTTCCCAGCGGCCACGAGGTCCGGACCGTGCCGCCCATCCACCTGAGCGGGCGCCACATACATCCACTGCTTCCCGAGGCTCTGGGGCAACGCGACCGTTTGCCAGGCCGCGCCGTCCAGTCGCTGCGCGGCTTCCAGGGGCGACCAGTGGATAAACAGCGCCCGCTCTTCGCCTTCGGTCGAGCTGACCACATCCAGTGCGCCGTCCCCGTCGAGATCATGAAACACCGCGTCCTCCGGACTCTTCACTTGACCCACGGTAATCGCGGGCCAGGGCGTGCGCACCTTGTCCCTGCCGGGATGGGGGTAGACCCGGACCACGCCGCCCTGCTCCCATGGCGTCGCAATGTCGAGAAGCCCGTCGCCATTGAAATCGGCCAGCCGCGTGCCATCCGCGCCGTCCGAGGTGTTGTCGATGACGTGGCGCTTCCACGCCTCGCCCTGGACTAACCGCGCGGGCACCGGTTTGGATTCCGTGTTGCTTTCGATGGTCGTTCGCGCGCCATGGAACTGATCATCCACAGCGGACGCATTGCCAGCGATCACCACATCGGTCAGGATCGCGTTCTCGTTTCCTTTCTCCAGGACGATTCCGGTTTCGGTGGTGGCGCCCGCCACGCCGTGCACACGCAGACCCGCGAAGCTCCCTTCCTCGGTGATGCGGTAGCGCAACACATTCGCGAGGTAATTGCCATCACCCAACAGCACGAGGCCGTCGATGCGGACATCGCCGGTGTTCTCGATCAGCAAACCGGCGCCTTCATGGGCGCTGTCTCGAATCACCACATCGCGAATCGAAACACCGTCTGATTTGTTTATGGCGATGGGCGGCTTGTCCCCGGCGGGATGCTCCGAAATACGCACATTTTCCAAGGTCACGTCCCGCGTGTTGGAAATCTTAAGGGGCTGCGCGCAGCGCACGCCCACGGCGTCGCGAATCGTGAGGCCCGCGTGGCCGTGGGGGCGATTCGCCGTGCGGAGGATATGGGTGCAGTCAACGGCGGTCACGCCCTCGATCCGGACGTTGGTGTTGATCTGAAGGGGTTTGCCGTGGTCCTGCACGTCCACGCCATAGACGCTATTCTCCGCGTACACGTTTCGGACCGTGATGTTTTCCGTGCCGTCGCTGACTTCCACGGCGCCCCGCAACTTGCTGTCGTAGCCCCGGACATTGTCCACCAGCACATTGCGAATCCGCCGGCCATGTTCGCCGCCGCCACCGATAGAAACCAGGTCCCGAATGTTGCCCCGGCCCACGATGTCGCGGATGACGCCCCCGACAATGTCTTTGTCGGGCACACCGGCACCGTCCACCATGATGCCGTCCTTGGCACTGTTGAGGAAGGCGCCGCGCTCGATGCGGAAATTGCTGCCCCGAATCTCCAGCAGGGCATTGCGGTCCTTCTGATCCACACTGTCGGCATTGCCGCGCAACTCGAAGTCGATAATGCTCACGCTGTCGGCCTCAATAGCGACCAGCGGGGTCTTGCCCAGGCCCGCCGGAAGCTCCGCGTTGAGTCCCTGCAAAGTCAGGGGCTTGCGGATGACCAGCGGCGTGGAGAGCACGAGCGGTGCATTGCGATCGGCCGTCACGGTGCCGTGGTTTGGCGCGGCGTCTATCAGGCCCTGGAGTGCCGCGCCCGAAGCGGGCAACGGCTGGGCTTGCGTTGCACTGGCGAGCACAAGAAACATGGACGCCAGAGCAATATTAAATCCGGCATGGCTTGGAAATGACATTCTAATCATGTGGTCTGCCTTCGCTCGTCAAGTGCTTATTATATTCCGTAAGAGGTTCATTTTTGCCGTTTACGGGTTCCGCTCGCCGGTCGCACTCAGCGAGTCGTAGCGATTAACCTGGCGCTTCGTCAGATCGGTAGGATAATAAGGAGAGGAATCCGTGCGAGCGGTCTCCAGATACTTCTCGATACGCGTCACAACATCGGCGTGGTCCGCCGCCACGTTCTTTGTTTCCTCCACGTCTTCGTTCAGGTTGTATAGCTCCAGGGGTTCTTGGATGCCATAGCGCACGGCCTTCCATTGGCCCCAGCGCACGGCCTGGGCCAGTGCGCCGCCTTCGTGGGTCTCCCAGTAGAGGAAGCGGCTCTGGAGCGAAGGCTGTACACCGCCGAGGAGTGTGGGGAGCACGTTGACTCCGTCGATGTTCTGGGGAGGACGCACGCCCGCCAGAGCACCCGCCGTGGGCAGGAAATCGGCGAAATACCAGGGCACCTCGCTCACGGCTCCGGCGGGCACCTTGCCGGGCCAGCGCACGATAGCCGGGGTGCGGATACCGCCTTCGTAGAGGGCGCCCTTCTTCGCCCGCAGCGGGCCGGAACGCTGGAAGAACTCGTGGGACGAACCCGAGGCGCCATTGTCGGAAGCGAAGAGAATGATGGTGTTCTCGTCAATCCCGAGTTCTTTGAGCAGCGAGGTGATACGGCCCACATAGCCGTCGAGGCGCGTGATCATGGCGGCGAGGATCTTCTCTTCTTCGCTCCAGTTGGCATTGGCGTATTCGCCCAGGTCCGGTACTTCAATCTTCGCGTGGGGCGTGGTGAAGGGGAGGTAGAGGAAGAAAGGATTGCCGGCTTCCCGACGAATAAATGCTTCCGCAAAGTCGGCAAAGAGATCGCAGGAGTATTTCACCCGCGCGCCATTGGCGTTCTCGGGGATGGGCTGCTTCTCTTTGTTGTGCCAGAGAAAGTCCGTGTAATAGTCGGGCGCGTGATCCTGATTCAGATAGCCGAGCCACTCGTCGAAGCCATGGTCGTTCGGCAAGCCCGTGGAGCCGGGCTCACCCAGACCCCATTTTCCCGCGATACCCGTGCGGTAACCCGCCTCCTTCAACAACTGCGCCACGGTGTAGTCCTCGGCATGGAGGGGAATCCGCCCTTCCTGGCCGTCGTGTTTGGGGGCGTTCTGTCCGGAATTGTTCCGGATGCGGGTGTGGCCCGTATGCTGCCCGGTCATGAGCACGCTGCGGCTCGGCGCGCAGACCGCGTGGCCGGCATAGGCGCTGGTGAATCGCGTTCCTTCGGCGGCGAGGCGATCAAGATGCGGCGTCTTGATTTTTTCCTGGCCGAAAACACCGAGGTCGCCGTAGCCCAGATCATCGGCGAGAATGAAGATGATATTGGGCCGGGTTTTTTTCGACGTGTCGGCTTCGCGGGGCTGGGCGGTGGCGCGCCAGGCGGCCAGGGCGAACAGGGCCAGCGCCAGCGCGAGCAAGAAGGGGCGGGGCGTAATGGGCATGAATCTCTCCTTCGGTGGATTCTAAGTATCGTGAATTGAGACGGGGGTTTCAAAGTTGTGGATGGGTTGGTGCGAAGTCTCACAGACGCAGGGACGGCAGGTTGATGGCCGCGGGTTTTCGGTTGCTGATGTATTGGTTGTCGCTGTTGTCCCTGCGACCTGCGCCATGCCGTCGCATCGCCCCGGCGGGCGGTGCGTGCCCGCCGGGGAGTGCGGGTGCAATCTAGCGGGCTGTGCCGCCGAGGCCCCAGGAAGCCACGAATTCCGTCAGTGGATAATCGCCGTTCGGGCCGGACTTGTACTTCAGCAGCGAAACGTGTCCGTCGAGGTAAAGGACATTGCTGCCGCTGGGCAGGTGGTTGAAGGAGACGACGCTGTTGGAGCCCGAGCTGGACGGATTTGAACCAAAGGTATCAAACTGAATCGGAATGACACTCTGCGCTTTGGCGCTTGCCCCCGCATTATTAACGTCGGTGATGAGGAATCGTTCCACGCCTTCGCGTAGCCGGAGCAGGGTGGAGCCGCCCCCGTTGCCCAAGGCCAATGGCTGGGGCGAATAGGGGTAGTTGGACTGCGTCGCTTCCTGCTGATAGACGCCCAGGGAGGCCAGATTCAGGTCCGTGTCATAGTCGCAGTTGCTCCCGCAACCGCGTTGAGCCCGGTAGGCCGCGCGGCCCACGCGGGAGGCCTGAAATGTCTCGTTACTATCCGTGACCCACGAGGTGTAGGAATAGGATCGTACCAACTCCAACTCGTCGAAGGCCGCGTCGGCCCCGGCGGTGGCGAAGAGGTCGTTGATTTGCTTCACGAAGCCGTCGGCGTCGGCCATGGAATCCGAAGGGCAAACCAGCACCTTCAGATCCGTGAGGTATTCGGGGTAGATCACCCGGAAGTTCTGGCGGTTGTTCGAATTTGCCCGGGAGGCCGGCGGGAACTTCTCGCCCTCCGACTCGTTGGCGTACATCTTGTACACCACGCCCAGTTGCTTCAGGTTGTTCTGGCACGACGCGCGCCGCGCGGCTTCGCGCGCTCGGGCCAGTGCTGGAAGGAGAATGGCCGCGAGGATGCCGATGATGGCGATGACGACTAGAAGTTCGATGAGGGTAAAACCTTGTTTTTTGTTCATTGGGGTACTTCCTTGGGGGGCAGATGTCGAGTTTATGGGGATATACTGAGAAAGCGGAATGCGTCTACATCGGTCGCTTTCATTCACGGTCAGGACCGCGCAGAGCTCCGGCGCGAGGCGCGGAGCGGGAGCGGGTGGCCGCGTACAGGAGGTCAGGTGTTCACCCGCGGGGGGGCGGGCCGCGATGGGATCACGCATGACAGGGTTTCCTTCTGGGGGAGAGAAACCTCCGGTGGTCCGGTCGAGAATGCGCTCTGGGGGATTGGGTTGAGCTGTGAGCGCCGCGAGTGCGGTAGCGCTTGCCGACTTTAGTGCAATGGGCGTGCCAATTGGCGCGGCATCCCAAATCGGAGCATGCTTCGTGGCGGAGGATATCCGTTTGCCCAGTAATTGCAGGGTTTTACGCCATAGGTTTGACGCGGTTGTCGGCGTAATGAAATCACCGAGCGGATCGGTACGCAGGCGTTATTGAAGTGCGTTCCAGCAAATATGCTCGCAATGCCGTCACATATGCTGCATGCATCGCCCAGGGGAATGCGCTATTTCACGATTTCCAGGAGTATGTCATACTGACGCGGCCAGGTTTCCGCGCAAAATGCAATGAAGGAGTCTTGAACGTGACTGCACGAGCCATTGAAGTTCCCCAAGTGTCCCGCCGCAACTTCCTCGGCGCGGCCGCCTCGCTCGCGGCGCTGGCTGCGACGGCGCAGCCGGAAACGAAGGAAACCTACGAGACACAAGCGAAGGGGATCCGCATCCTTCCGGGACATTGGCGGCCCCATTATCCCTGGGAGCACATCGCGTGGATCAGCCCGTCCTGGCCGTCGCAGGATTACCTCTGGTTCGATTTCCCCGAGGCGATTTTCAGCAGTCAGGGGCTTCTTTTCCTGAGCCACATCAATCCGCCGATTCCCACCGTTTACGCAAGCCTCCCGGCGGTGCCGTGGGAGGTACAGGCGGATGGAATATCTTTCGAGCGCGTTCTTCCCAGTGGAATTTCCTTTGGCGGAAGCCTGAAGAAGTCCGCCGAGACCGTCGTGGACCTTGAGTTGCATATTCACAACGGATCGAAAGAGCCGTTGAACGACATCGAACTCCAAACCTGCGCCTTTCTGCGCGGCATCAAGGAATTCGGGGACTATACGCGGGAGAATAAGTTCATCCACACCCCGGAGCAAGGCTGGATCAGCATGGAAGCGGCCCGCGCCCTGCCGCCGGGCGGCACCCAGCCGTATCGCGTGGGCTGGCGTTCCCGAGGCAACCCCGTGTCCGATGTGCCCATGATCATCACCCAATCGAATGCAGGCGACCGCTTCTTTGCCCTGACCTGGCGGGAAAGCACGCTTTCGATGGTCAGCAACCCCAACCACCCCTGCGCCCATGCCGATCCGAAGTTCCCCAATCTGCCGCCTGGCGCGCGCGCGTCCATCGCGGGGAAACTGGTGTTTTTTGCGGGCAAACTGGCCGATTTTGACTACGGGAAATACATCGGCGGGTAAGCGCCCACCCCGAGGGTCCCATGGCCCGGCGCATCGCCCAAATTATACAGATTTGCGGCAAATGCGGTATAGTAGAAGGTCAGGAGTTAGTCTTATGACCTACAAAGTGAACAGGCGAGCGGCCCGCCTTTTGTTCGGCGTGGCGCTGGCAGCCCTCGCGCCCGTGGCCCTGGCCTCGCCGGAAGACTTTTTTGAGCAGAAGATCCGTCCCGTGCTGGCGGATAAATGCTTTGGGTGCCACAGCTCCGCCACGGATGCGGTCAAGGGCGCGCTGATGCTCGACTCGCTGGAAGCGGCGGCCAAAGGCGGCAAGTCCGGCCTGGCGGCCGTGGTTGCGGGTGATCCGTCGGCCTCCCGTCTGCTGGAGGCCATCCGCTATAAGAACCCTGATCTTCAGATGCCGCCCAAGGAACAACTTTCGGATTCGGTGATCGCGGATTTCGAACAGTGGATTCGCGATGGCGCGGTCTTCCCCAGGAGCGACAAGCCTCTCGACCTTATGGAGAAGGCAAAACAGCACTGGGCCTTCCATCCCCCCGCGCCCCAGAGCGTGCCCGCCGTACGCGATAGTGCCTGGCCCCGCACGGAAGTGGATTACTTCGTCCTCTCGGCGCTGGAGGCAAAGGGCCTCGGCCCCGCGCCCGAAGCCGATCGCCGCACGCTGATCCGTCGCCTCTCTTTCGGTCTGCTGGGTCTGCCGCCGGTGCCCGAGGAAGTGGATGCCTTCGTGAACGACCCCGATCCCCAGGCCTACGAAAAGCTCGTGGAGCGTTACCTGGCCTCGCCCCACTACGGCGAGCGCTGGGCGCGACACTGGCTCGATGTGGCGCGCTACGCGGACACCAAGGGCTATGTCTACGGCGGCCGCGAAGAAGTGAAATTCACCCACAGCCATGTCTACCGCGACTGGGTGGTGAAGGCGCTGAACCGCGATCTGCCCTATGATCAATTTCTGCGCCTGCAACTGGCGGCGGATACCCTCACCGATGAGAGCACGCGCAGTGATCTGGCGGCCATGGGCTTCCTCACGCTGGGCCAGCGCTTCCTCGGCGTGATGCCCGATATCGTGGATGACAAGATCGACACCGTAACCCGGGGCCTCATGGGGCTTACGGTAAGCTGTGCGCGCTGTCATGATCACAAGTTCGACCCCGTTCCAATCAAGGACTACTATTCGCTCTATGGTGTTTTTTCCGCCAGTTCCGAGCGGACTGTGGCGCTGAATCCGGCGGATATCGACGACCCGAAATACGCGGCCTTCGCGGAGGAGATGAAGAAGCGGCAGCAGGCCCTGCAGGATCGCTTTGAGCAGGAAAAGGCCGCGCTGGAAACGCGCCTGCGAAGCCAGTCCGACCGTTACCTGGCGGCGGTACCCTCGGCAAACAGCCTGCCGACCGATGAGTTTTACGAGATACGCAACGAAGACGACCTGAACCCCACGATAGTGCGCCGCTGGGCCACCTTCATCGCCCAGCGCGGCGAGCAGGATCCGGTGTTCGGTCCCTGGAATCGCCTGGCGCAACTTCCAGGCGATCAGTTTGCCACCGGGGCAAAGGCGCTGCTCGCGGCCTACGCCACAGACCCCCAGCCGGGTGATGTGGTGCTGGCGGCCTCTTCGGAGGCTGACATTCCGGAAGTAAACGCCGCCGTGCTGGCGGCCCTCGGACCGGAAGCGCCCGCGACTTTTGAAGAGGTTGCCGCGCGTTACGGAGCGGCATTCAAGAGCGTGGAAGACGAATGGGCCGCGCTCGTGGCGTCTTCCACGGGAAGCGGCATTGACGCGCCCACGGCCCTGCCCGATCCCGCACGCGAATCCCTCCGCCAGATTCTGATGATGGATGGCTCACCGATCCGCGTGCCCGAGGGTGCGATTGTCGATCTGGAGTGGATGTTCGCCGAACCCGCCCGCGTGGAACTGGGCCGATTGAACGCCGAGATCGATCGCTGGATTATCGGCGCGGAAACGTCGCCGGACTATGCCGTGATTCTGGCCGACAAGCCGGAGATGACACCGCCCCGCGTGTTTGGGCGCGGCAACCCCGCGAACCCGGGCCCCACGGTGCCGCGCCAGTTTCTCGAGTTGCTGTCGGGTCCGGATCGCAAGCCCTTCGCCAACGGCAGCGGTCGGCGCGAGATGGCCGAAGCCATTGCGAGCGCGGACAACCCCCTTACCGCGCGGGTTTTTGTGAACCGCGTATGGGGATGGCACTTTGGCCGCGGTCTCGTCGAGACGCCGAGCGATTTCGGCACCCGCGCGCCCGCGCCGAGTCATCCGGAATTGCTCGACTGGCTCGCGCAACGATTTGTGGCCGATGGCTGGTCCTTGAAACAACTGCACCGGCAACTGGTGCTTTCGGCGACCTACCGCCAGAGCAGCGACGCGCCCGCCGAAGATCCCCGTGTGGCGAAGGCCGCGCTGGCCGATCCGGAGAATGCCCTCCTGTGGCATTTCAATCGCTACCGCCTCGATTTCGAGTCCCTGCGCGATGCCGTGCTTTTTGCCTCGGGTGAACTCGATCTGAGTCTGGGGGGGCGTCCGGTGGAGCTTGCAAGTGCGCCCTATCCCGTGCGCCGCACGCTCTATGGCCGCGTCGATCGCCAGTTCCTTCCGGGTGTCTTTCGCGTCTTCGATTTTCCCAACCCCGACATGCACAGTCCGGGCCGGCTGGACACCACGGTGCCGCAGCAGGCCTTGTACTTTATGAACAATCCCTTCGTGCAGGATCAGGCGCGGGCCTTCGCAGCGAAGGCCGAAGCCACGGTTTCCACGGCCGATGCCGCGCGCGTTGAATGGCTCTATCGCCAGGCCTACCAGCGCGCCGCAACACCCGAACAGGTGGCGCGATCGCTGGCCTTCGTTCAGGCGGCGGAAGCCATCACGCCCCCGCCACC
Organism: Candidatus Hydrogenedentota bacterium; assembly: GCA_016791475.1. NCBI lineage: Bacteria > Pseudomonadati > Candidatus Hydrogenedentota > Candidatus Hydrogenedentota bacterium. The sequence goes on along the minus strand of JAEUWI010000049.1, from coordinate 34,647 downwards.
GCCCGAGGTGATTCCCACGGCCTGGAGCTATGGCTACGGCAAACTCGATCCGTCCACGAATGCGCTGGCGGACTTCACCCCGTTGCCCCACTATACCGGCGCCGAGTGGCAGGGCGGCCCGAATTATCCCGATCCCGGACTCGGCTGGCTGAAGCTCCACGCCGAAGGCGGCCACCCCGGAAACACCCTCGACCACGCCGTAGTGCGACGCTGGACCGCGCCCGCATCGGGCAAAGTGCAGATAACCGGGCGCATCAAGCATGAACCCGCCGAAGGCGACGGAATCATGGCCCGGGTCATCAGCAGCCGCCATGGACTGCTGGGCGCGTGGTCCCTCCATGCCTCGGAGTCGGATGCGAATTTCTACGGCATCGCGGTGGAGGCCGGCGACACGATTGATTTCGAAGTTGACGTCAAGGCCGGTCTGAACAGCGACCAGTACCTCTGGGCGCCGGTGGTGACCATGATGGACCCACCGGCGGAGGGCGCCGTGGCAAAGGCGTGGGACGCGAAGGCCGAGTTCGGTGGACCACAGGAACCTACACCCGTACCCCTGAGGCCCTGGGAGAAGTATGCGCAGGTGCTGCTTTCGTCGAATGAGTTTATGTTTGTGGATTGATCGCCGGCTCGCTTTGCGGCGCCGGAAAAGAATGGGTCTTATAGGTCGTACGGGTCCTATAGGTCAGTATGAATTCATAGGGCCCATACGACCCATAAGACCTAGACGACCCATAAGCTTGATGGCCAAAGTTGCCAAACAGACAAGGAAACCCCATGTCCCATCACAAGCCCCGCATCGAAGACGCCTTTCTCACCCGCCGCGATTTTCTGCGCCGCGGCGGCATGGGCATGGGCGCGCTGACCCTGGGCAGTATGCTGGCGGGAAACCCGGCCTTTGCCGCGAATCCTCTGGACGCCAAAGCGCCTCATTTCCCTGGAAAGGCCAAGCGTGTCATTCACTTCTTCCTGAACGGCGGGCCGTCGGCGGTGGACACTTTCGACTATAAGCCCGAGCTGGAAAAGTATGCGGGCAAAGGTCTGCCCATGGAGTATCTTCGCACCGAGCGCAAGACCGGCGCCGCCTTTCCATCTCCCTTCAAGTTCAAGCAGTACGGCCAGAGCGGTATCCATGTGAGCGAGATCTTTGAGAAGACCGCGGCCCACATCGACGATATCGCGGTCATCCGTTCCCTCAAGGCCAAAGTCCCGAACCACGAGCCCTCCCTGATGTTGATGAACAGCGGCGATGCCGTCATGAGCCGCCCGAGCCTTGGCTCCTGGGTGAACTATGGGCTCGGCACGGAGAACCAGAACCTTCCCGGCTTCGTGGTGATGTGTCCCGGTGGTTACCCGATCAAGGAGGCGGAGAACTGGCGTGCGGGCTTCCTGCCCGGCACCTTCCAGGGCACCTTCATCGACTCGCAGCATACGCGGCTCGACAAGCTCATAGAAAACATTCGCAACGCCAACACGACGCGCACCGAACAGCGCCAGCAGCTCGACCTGCTCTATGCGATGAACGAAGAGCACGCGGCACGGCGCGATCAGGATGCCAAGCTCGAAGCCCAGATCCAGTCCTTCGAGCTCGCCTACCGCATGCAGATGGAGGCGGCGGACGCTTTCGATATTGAGCAGGAACCCTTGCACATCCGCGAGATGTACGGCGAGGGGGTTCATGCGCGCCAGACGCTTATCGCGCGGCGGCTCCTGGAGCGGGGGGTGCGTTTCGTGCAATTGTGGCATGGCGCCGGTCAGCCCTGGGACGACCACGGCGATATCATGAACCACGCCACGCTGGCGAAGCAGATCGATCAACCCATCGCCGCATTAATCAAAGATTTGAAGCAGCGGGGCATGCTCGACGAGACCCTGATCATCTGGGGCGGCGAGTTTGGTCGCACACCCACGGTGGAACTCGGCGGTGACGGCAGGCCCATGAAGGGCCGCGACCACAACCCCTACGGCTTCAGCATGTGGATGGCCGGCGGCGGAGTCAAAGGCGGCACGACCTACGGCAGCACCGATGATTTCGGCTTCAAGGCCCAGGAAAACGTGCTGGAGGTCCACGATCTTCATGCGACCATACTGCATCTGATGGGCTTTGATCACGAGAAGTTCACCTACCGCTACGCGGGCCGGGATTTCCGGTTGACCGATGTGCACGGCCATGTGGTGAAGGATGTGATTGCCTGACACTCACGTCCCACGTATGAGCTCCACAAGCAACCGACCAGAAGGAGTTGGCCATGAATCCAACGCGCAGAGAGATGCTGCAATCCGCCATCGCCGCTGGCACCTTTTCACTGGCCAGTACTACGGCACGCGGGGTCGGCGACGTCGGGGCCATGATACCCCTGGACTACGGACGTTCCTTCGTCTGCAACACGGCCGCCATGAACGCGGTTCGCTTCTGGGTTGAGAGCCGCACCCGCCTCATCGACAACGCATCGGGCACCCAGACCGACTTTATCCAGTGCGCCTCCTGCAAGAGCGAGCATACCTTTGCGGAGAAAGACTTGTTCATGGAGGACAACTATGACTTCCTGCCCATTCTGGGCGAGGGTGAATGGCTGATCTTCCGGCGCGGGGTGCGCTTGAGCGACCGTTACCGGACGGTGAGCCCCGTCGGTTCCCTGTGGGGGCCGCCCATCCTGAAACTGCACGAGGCACCCGAATCGACGCGTCTGGATAGCTGGGAACAAATTCGCGATGCAACGGCGTCGGCCATCCCTATCGTGACGCAGACGGAAATCTGGAGTGCGGACGAGAGGCTGCGGGCCATCATCGAATGCCCCACGAAGACCATGAACGTGGATCTGGACGGAAAGCGTTACCAAGTCGACACAGGGCCCGTGGCCTATGCCGATTTGACGATGGACTATCCCGCGCACATCGACCGCCTGCGGTTGGCCTTCGTGGCCTTCAACGCCCCGGATTTCGCAGACTGGGTCGTGGAACAACCGACCCGGGTATATCCCGACGGGCCGAATGCATGCGAAGTCTATCACTACGCGAAGCCCTTCAGCCTTCCCGCGAGAAACAGTGTGTTCGCGCTGGGCAAGGTATAGCCTCACCATCATGGAATAGTGCGCCACGAAAACGCGCTGAAGGTCCACGATCTTCATGCGTCCATGCCGCATAGGATGGGCTTCGATCACGAGAAGTTCACCTGCCGCCACGCGGGCCGGGATTTCCGGTTGACCGATGTGCACTGCCATGTGGTGAAGGATGTGATTGCGTAGGGGGGCGGAACAGTCCCGCCTTCAAGATCCTGCGAATGGCCCAGCGCCGTTGATTGGACCTCCCCACCCGGCTTCGCCGGCTCTCCGGCGCCAGGTGCCGAATATTGCACCCGCCAGGCGCACCCGTATAGGATGCTGCATGTGGAGTGAAATGTGGGTCGGCGGACAGGGCTGAATTGCCCCGTCGGGACAGACAGCAGGTGGTCGAGCGTGGCAGCGATGCTCGATGCTGCAATAATCGGGAAGGTTCCTTCTATGCGCGTCGCGAGTGCGTCCTCGTTCGTTCGGTTTGGTCTGGCGGGATTGATGGGTCTGGCGACGCTGAGCGCCAGTGCAAACGTCGATCAGGTCGTTATCTTTAACAACAAATACCCGGCCACAGTCATGAGCAGTATCGCGGCCTCCGGGTGCACCCTGTGCCACGCCGGCGCGCCAAACTTGAATTCCTACGGGAGCGCATTCAAGAACTCCGCCGCGGGACCCGATTCCGCCAATGGTCTCGCCGAGATCGAGTACAACGATACGGACGGCGACAATTTTACCAACCTCCACGAAATTATTGGGCTGAAATTTCCGGGGAATTCCGGCAACGCACCCGCCACGGCCAATGCGGCGCCGGTCTTGAACAGCATCGGCAACAAGGCGTCGACCGAGGGTACCACCCTCAACTTTCAGGTCAGCGCGACGGATGAGATCAGCGGTGTGTTCCCCCTGCTCACCGTAAGCGGTCTGCCGGTGGGAGCAACGTTTACCGACAATCGAAACGGCACAGGCACCTTCAACTGGGTGCTGGACTTTAATGACGCCGGCACGTTCAGCAATATGGTCTTCACCGCGAGCGACGGCCTCTTGACGGACACGGAGACCATATCCATCACCGTGAATAACGTGAACAATCCACCCGTGCTTGAGCCTATCGGCAACCGAAACGGCTTTGCGGATTCGGGATTCTTCACGTTCAGCGTGAATGCTTCGGATCCAGAAAGTGGCCCGGTAACGTTGACCGCGACAAACCTGCCGCCGGGCTCGACCTTTGAAGACCAGGGCAACGGTACGGGCAGTTTCATCTGGTTGCCGCTGCAGAATGATATTGGCACCTACGCCAATGTGGTCTTCGAAGTGGAAGACGACAGCAACCAGACGGACAGCGAAACCATCGCGCTCTTCGTCACCGAGTCCCCCCGGCTATTGTTCTCCCCGCTGCGTGTGCTGAATACCAACGCGGAGTATGATGAGATTCTCGATTATCGTCCGGACCTGACGACGGACCAAGAGGGGAACTGGGTAGCGGTATGGTACTCCCCCGACAACGACCTGCTCTATCACCAGCAATCGGCGGACAACGGGCAAAACTGGACGGAAGTGACGGCGCTTCACGAAAGTATCGGCGCGGATGAAGGTCCCCAGATCGCCTTCGACACGGAAGGCTCGTGGGTCGCCGTATGGTCTTCCCGGAACGATCTCGGCGGCACTATCGGTACGGATATGGATCTCTTCGTTTCCCGGTCGCTGGACAATGGCGCCACGTGGAGCGTGCCTGTCCCGCTCAATTCGGATGCGGCGGTGGACGGCGATACCGATGACCGGGGTCCGGAAATTGCCGCGGATGGATTTGGCAACTACCTCGTCCTGTGGGTCGCCAACGAGGAAGTAAACTTCGCGCGATCCGATGATGGCGGGGTGACCTGGTCCGACCCGGCCACCATCGGCGCGGCTGGTTTCACGTCCCTGCCGGACACGCTCTCGCCGCGTCTTGCCACGAACCGGTCTGGAAACTGGGTGGCGGTCTGGAGCGACGATACCTCGGGTGACGCGGACATCATGGTGACCCAATCATTCGACGGCGGGGTTTCCTGGGATTCGGCGTCGCCGCTGAATTCCAACGCCGCCACCGATATCGGGGATGACCTCGTGCCCTATGTGGCCACGGACCGCGCGGGAAACTGGATTGCCGTCTGGCAGACCGATGAAAATGTTCTTAATCAGGTGGGCACCGATACCGATATCTTCCTGTCCCGCTCCGCGGACAACGGTATGACGTGGAGTCCGTTGTCGCAACTTAACCTCGACGCCAAGTTTGACAGCCACGAAGACCTCACGCCGACGCTGGACACGGATGGCAGCGCCTGGGTGGCGACCTGGTATTTCGAGTCGCAGATTGTCGCCGCCTACAGTATTGACGCGGGCGAGACCTGGTCGTTTCCGGATGTGCTGAATCCCGATCCGCTGGATACGGATCGCCTGCCCCAGGTGGTTTCGGATGGCGCCGGCGCGTGGCTCACGGTCTGGGAGGGGAACGACAACATCGGGGGCACAATCGGCTACGAATTCGATCTGTTTGTGGCCAGCTCCACACCCCCGAAGGTCGAATCAATCGTGCTTGACAACCCCTCGCCCACGAATGCGGATACGGTGTCGTTCACGGTAACTTTCAATATGAACGTGTTCGGTATTGACACGTCCGACTTCAGCCCCTATACCTACGAAGGAAACGCCAGCGCCTTTGTGTCTGGTATCGAGCAGCTCTCCCAGTCAAGCTACCGCGTCTCCATTTTTACGGGGAGTGAAGACAGCGCCTTTTCTCTCGGAGTGCTGGATGACGATTCGATTTACGGAGGAATCGGCAATAGGCTTGGGGGCGCGGGGGAGGGCAATGGAACGCGGTACTCCGAAGACGGATACGAGGTCGACAAGACGGCTCCGGCGGTAACCGTGGACTCGCTGATCACTGCGGATACGACCCCGGCGCTCTCGGGTACGGTGGACGACCCCGCCGCAACGGTTTCAGTGTTCCTGTCGTCGATTCAGTACAGCGCGACCAATAACGGCGATGGCACATGGACGCTCCCCGACAATGCGGTTGCTGTCCAGGCTCCCGGAATCTATAACGTCCTTGTGGAAGCCGCGGACGCCCTGGGGAATACTGGAAGCGACCAGACCTCCGATGAGCTTGAGATATTGAGTTCCGGCGAAGGCGAGGGTGAGGGTGAGGGTGAGGGTGAGGGCGAGGGAGAAGGAGAAGGCGAAGGCGAAGGCGAAGGTGAAGGCGAAGGCGAAGGTGAAGGCGAAGGTGAAGGAGAAGGTGAAGGTGAAGGTGAAGGCGAAGGTGAAGGTGAAGGAGAAGGAGAAGGAGAAGGAGAAGGCGAAGGTGAAGGTGAAGGCGAAGGCGAAGGCGAAGGTGAAGGTGAGGGCGAAGGTGAGGGCGAAGGCGAAGGAGAAGGTGAAGGCGAAGGTGAGGGCGAAGGCGAAGGCGAAGGCGAAGGTGAAGGAGAAGGTGAAGGAGAAGGAGAAGGAGAAGGAGAAGGAGAAGGAGAAGGAGAAGGAGAAGGTGAAGGCGAAGGAGAAGGTGAAGGCGAAGGCGAAGGCGAAGGTGAAGGCGAAGGTGAAGGCGAAGGCGAAGGCGAAGGCGAAGGTGAGGGCGAAGGAGAAGGCGAAGGCGAGGGTGAGGGCGAAGGTGAAGGTGAAGGTGAAGGTGAAGGTGAAGGTGAAGGTGAAGGCGAAGGCGAAGGCGAAGGCGAGGGTGAGGGCGAAGGTGAAGGCGAAGGTGAAGGCGAAGGCGAAGGCGAAGGCGAAGGTGAAGGTGAAGGAGAAGGCGAGGGAGAAGGTGAAGGTGAAGGCGAAGGAGAAGGAGAAGGAGAAGGAGAAGGTGAAGGAGAAGGTGAAGGTGAAGGTGAAGGTGAAAGTACATTAGAGGAAGTCGCCGCAGCGCTGCTCGACGTCTTTGCCGAGGCGGATTTGAACGATGATGGAAAATTGAGCTTCTCCGAAGCGTTGACCGTTGCTGACGAGTTAACGCAGGATCAGTTCGACGAGATAGATACGGATGATGACGGGCTGCTCAGCGAGCCTGAACTGGAAGCCGTGGTCGACGTGGACACCGGCTGTCCGCTGGGCGGCAAGACCTTGGACATCCGTGGGTTGAAGAACCGGGCCAGCGACTTCTTTGTCTTTGGTATGGCCCTTATCACCATGGCCGCCATTTCGGTCGTCGGGCGTCGCACTACCTGAAAAAGATTCAGCGCACGCATCGGGCCCCGCCTTCGAAATCGAGGGCGGGGCCCGATTGTATTAGGAGGGTGCAACGCAGTTTGCGGGGAGGTTGGGGGTTGCGGCACGTAAGTCCCTGCAATAACTATGTTTGGCATAACGTTGTCAACAAAGGTTGCACCTTTCTACAGGAGATTGCTTCGCGCCGATCCGCGAAAAGGCGAGCAAATCGAACCATTTGAGGGCCATTTCGATTATTGGCATGGTTCTTTCTCTACATGGGCATGCAAAAGGAGATGCCCATGCTGAAAACTTTAAATCGGATTGACGCAGACGAAGCTCTGGCGATGCTGAAGACTGCGCCGCTGGTGACGCTCGGCCGGGAGGCCTTTGCCGCGAAGCGGGCGCGTTACGGCGACCGCGTTACCTTTGTCCACAATAGACACGTAAACCCGACCAACCTCTGCGTTTACTCCTGCAAGTTCTGCGACTATGCGGCGAAGAAGGGGGACGCCCACGCCTACGAACTTCAGGAGGCGGACATTCTGCGTGACCTCGAAGATCCTTCTATTTCAGAGGCCCACATCGTGGGAGGCTTGTGGCCTGGCTGGAACTTCAACCGCTCTCTGGCGCTCGTTTCTTCGATTCGGGTGGCCCGGCCCGGCCTGTGGATAAAGGCCTTTACGGCGGTGGAAATTGCCTACTTTGCCCGCATGGAACGCTGCACCACGCGGGAGATACTGGTGCGCATGCGTGAGGCGGGTGTGGACATGGTCCCCGGCGGTGGCGCTGAAATATTCAGCGAGCGCATCCACCAGGCGCTCTACAAAGACAAGATCGGCGGTGAAGACTGGTTGCGTATTCACGGAGAAGCGCATGAGGTCGGCCTGCCCAGCAACGCCACGATGCTTTTTGGTCACATCGAAACCGATGAGGAGATCGTGGTCCATCTGATGCGCCTGCGCGAGTTGCAAGATCGCACGGGCGGATTTCAGAGTTTTATCCCGCTGGCCTATCTTCCCGGCGAGACCCGGCTGGCACCCCGGGCGGTATCGGCGCCGCGCAGCCTCCGGATTATCGCTCTGTCCCGGCTGGTGCTGGACAATTTTCCCCACGTGAAGGCTTACTGGCCCACGATTGGCCTCGAAACCGCGGCGGCGGCCCTCACCTTTGGCGCGGACGACCTCGACGGCACGCTGGGCAAGGAGCGGATCATGCAAATGGCCGCTTCCGACTCGCCCGCCGCGCTTACGCGCCGCTTCATGGAGCAAATCATCCGGGATGCCGGCCAGTTGCCCGCCGCGCGCAACGGCCAGTACGAACTCGGCGTGATGAACTAAGGGGCGCCCCATGATACGCATCGCATCCATAGACAATCTCTCCGCGCGGACCTATCGCCTATGCGCGCCGGCCTTCGACCACAGCCTGCGATTTGAAACACCAGCAAAGGTGCATGCGCTGTTGGCGGCGGGTCACTGTGACGCTGCGCTGGTGCCGGTGGCGGCCCTTCCGGGGCTGGGCCACGCGGTGGAGCCCGCGGGCGACTTCGGCATTGCCTGCACGGGCGCGGTGCGCAGTGTGCAGTTGTTCTCCAGCGCTCCGCTCGGCAGCCTGCTTGCGGCGGGAGTGCCGGTTTACGCCACCCCCAAGTCCCGGACTTCCGTGGCCCTGTTGGAGCTTCTCTGTCTCCGCCGCTTCGGTGTCGCGCCGCGGCTCACATCCGTATACGGGGATGGGGCGGCCCACTTGCTTATCGGTGATGCGGCTTTCGAATGCGCGCAGCGCCAGGGCGGCAATCCAAACAATGTTGACCTGGGCGCGTGGTGGCTGTCGGAGACGGGCCTGCCCTTTGTCTATGCGCGCTGGGTCGTTTCCCGCGGTCTGGACGAGTCCCACAAAGCCCGCGTCTCAGGCTGGCTGGAATCCTGCGCAAACGCCGCCGCGAGCGATGCCGGAAAGAACGCGTTGGCGGACGGTCTGGCGATGGCCCCCGAAGATCGCCTCGCGCTGCAAGTTTACTATCGACGGCTGCGCGCGCACTTGTCCGTGACGGACATCGCCGGTCAGTCCCACTTTCTCCAACTGCTGGAAGGGTACGCCAATGTCCACGCCGCGCCTGTCGCCTGAGAAGGCCCTTAACCTCTACCGCCACGCGGCCCAGTCCGATCTCATGGCGCGGGCCACGGCCTTGCGCCAGGCATTGCACCCCGGCCGGGACGTGACCTTTGTGGTGGATACGAATCCGAACTATACGAACGTGTGCACCACGGACTGCACCTTCTGCAGCTTCTATCGTCGCCCCGGTCATGCCGAGGCCTACGCGCAGACGCCCGAGGAGATCGGCCGTGGCGCCGCACTGGCGCAGCGCCAGGGGGCAACAACGATCCTGCTTCAGGGCGGGCATAATCCCGAGTTGCGGCTTGACTACTACCTGGCCGTGATCGAAGCGTTGCGAAAGCATGCGCCGGGGATGCACCCGCACCTCTTCTCGCCGTCCGAAGTGCTTCACATAGCGGAGCACAGCGGCATGACCGCGCGCACAGTGCTCGAAGCTTTCTGGGCGTCGGGACTGCGCACGATGCCGGGCGGTGGCGCGGAAATCCTCGTGGACGCCGTACGGCGCAAGATATCCCCCAAGAAGACCCGCAGTGCGGACTGGCTCGCCGTGATGCGGGAGGCGCACCGGGTTGGCTTCAAGACGAGCGCCACCATGACCTACGGCCACGTGGAAACGGACGAGGACATCATCGAGCATCTGCTTCAGATCCGTAATCTGCAGGATGAGACGGGCGGCTTCTACGCCTTCATTCCGTGGAGCTTCAAGCCGGGCGGATCGCCCCTGAGCCGCGTGGTGAAGGAACCCGCGGCCGCGAGCCGCTACGTCCGCGTGATCGCGATGGCGCGGCTTTTTCTGGACAACGTTCCGCACATCCAGGCCTCCTGGTTTGGCGAAGGTTGGCGCGCGGGTCAGCTCGCGCTCCACGCCGGCGCGGACGATTTTGGGGGCCTGCTCCTGGAGGAGAACGTGCTCTTCCAGGCGCGCCACCAGGTGGCTACCCAGCTCGAATCCGTACTGAACATCATCAGCGATGCCGGTTTCACCCCGGTGCAGCGCACCACCACCTACGAAAAACTTGAACGCTATGAAAGCGCGCCGGCCTTCGACGGCGCGTATACCCACCTTCGACAGACCGCGACCCGCTGCGTGCCTGCGGCCGCCAACGCATAAGAGGAACAACGCCATGAAATCCATCCGCATCGGTCACAGCCCGGATCCCGACGACGCCTTCATGTTCTACGGCTTCGCCTCGGAGCAGGTGACGATCCCCGACCACAAAATCGAGCATGTGCTCCACGACATTCAGACCCTGAACGAGCTGGCCATGGGCCGGGACCCCCTGGAGGTGACCGCCCTGTCGGTGCACGGATACCTCCACGTGCAGGATCGCTACGAGTTGCTCGAAGTGGGCACCAGCGTGGGGCGGAACTATGGTCCCCGGCTGATCGCGCGGGAATGCAAGTCGCTGGAAGATCTGCGCGGCATGCGCGTGGCATTGCCCGGTCCTTACACGACGGCGACACTCGTGGCCCGGAAGCTGATCCCCGACATGCGCGAGGTGCACATGGACTTTACCCACATCATGGATGCGGTGCGCAAGGGCAGTGTGGAAGCCGGTGTCATCATTCACGAAGGCCAGCTCACCTATGCGGATGAAGGCTTCAAGCTGCTGGCGGACCTGGGCGTGCTCTTCTCCGAGCGGCACGACGGACTGCCCCTGCCCCTGGGCGTGAATTGCATCCGCGCGGACCTCAGCAGCGCGCTGAAGACCACGGTGGCCGGCGCCTACCGACGCTCGGTGGAGATCGCCCTGAAGCAGCGCAGCGCGGCGGTGGACTACAGCCTGAATTTCGGGCGCGGCCTGCCGAAGTCCCTGGCCGACAAGTTTGTGGGGATGTACGTGAATGAGGACAGCCTCGCCTTCAATGAGGAGCTGCAGCGCGCCATGACCGTGCTGCGCGAGGAGTACTGGGAAGCGCCCCGGGCCTTCGTCCGGCCCGATGCCGTCGCCGCGACCGCGTGAGGCGGCTCCGGGAAGTCGAATTCATCAAGCAGTAGCTTTGGAAAGATAAAGGAATCAAGACCATGACGGAACAAGAACGGATCGTACAGGCCGTACTCGACAGCGAGTGCTTCAAGGCGGAGAAAATCTATGCGGAACGCAGCGGCAACCACAAGATATCCCTGTTGCCCCGGCTCTACAAGAAGCTCGATCTGGACGAGAAGCGTAACGAGAATCTGGTCCGGGTTGTATTTCCCGCGGAAGACCAGTTGATCGAGCTGGGCACCGTGATCGCCGTGACCTGCCTCTACGATCTGGACAACGAGTACAACATCTACGGACACGTGATCTGCGCGGGCCCCGGAGTGAATGGATTGCTCAAGGCCATCCACGCCCCCATGGGCAGCGCCCACCCCCAGCCGGGTGTCGCGGGCGAGCGGGCGGTAATGCATTTCGTGGATTGGAAGCGCGCCGCCTGGGATCAGTTCCTTCTGGCGGAGTTGGATCACGGCCGGGAATACGCCTCGGCGCTGTACCTGCAGAATTTCTGGAAAGCCATGGACCGCCTCTTCGGCGGCGGCTATCTCCTGAACTGTCCCGATTCCTACCACTGGAGAAGCTGACATGCGCAATGCCCAGTTTATGGTGACCCTGATCCTCTTTGTGTTTGCCGTGGCAAATTTGCCGGCCCAGGAAAAAGTCCCCGCGATGGCCGACGTTCTGGCGGCCCGCCAGGCCCACGACGAGGCCCGGATGGAGTCCCTGCGCACCGCGCTCGCGGAGGAGGCCGGCAAAGAGAAGGCGTCCTTCCAGGTGCAATGGGACGCGGCGGAGTGCTTCCGCATGAGTACCACGGATCTGCGCACAAAGCGCCAGGCCAGCAACCTGGAAGGCAAGGATGCGAAGGCATTAAAGGAGCAGCAGGAAGTCCTGGCGGCGCAGGGACTGGTCTACGGCGAGCGCGCCCTGACGCTGGCCAAGACCGAGGCGGAGATAGCCGCCGCACACCGGGTGGTGGGCGAACTTTACGCCAACAGCATCACCAGCATGGTGGCGGGCTTCAAGAACGGTCCCAAGGCGCGCAACCACATGGACGAGGCCATGAAACGCACACCCGACGATCCCGAGTGCCAGCGCGCCATCGGTATCATGTACTTGAACAACCCACCCATCTCGGGAGGCGACGTGCCGAAGGCGATCGAGACATTTTCTCACTGCCATGAACTGAAACCGGACAATGATGAATATATGGTCATGCTCGCCATGGCCTATCAGAAGGACAAGCAGTGGGAGAAGGCGCTGGAGGCGGCGGAGAAGGCGCTGGCGCTGAATCCGGCCAACACGAGCGCCGCGGCGTTGCGCGCGCGCATCGCGGAGAAGAAGGAGAGCGCGGAATGAGCATCCGGCTGTGTATTCTGGCCCTCGCGGCCGCCCTCGGCGCGGCGGCGGGCGCCGCCTGGTCCGAGGAGGCCCCGGGCACGACTTCGGCCTATGTGATGGAAGGCGCCGACGGACTGGTGCAGCGCTTCGCGCCCATATTCGTTATCGAGCACAACGAAGAGGCGAACAACAAGATCGGCACGCCCTCGGCCCGCCTGACGGAATCCGGAAAAACCCAGGTTTATGTGGATCCGTCCCGCCCGACGATTTACACCGAGGTGGAGACCTTTGAGACGGCGCGTGAGCATTATACGAACCTGATCTACCGCATACATTTTGAGCGAAACCCTTTCAGTCTGGTTCCGCTGAACGTGGGTGCGGGTAAGAATGTGGGTGCGATTGCGGTGGTTACGTTGAACAGTCGGGAGGAGCCCGTGTGGCTCACGACCGTACAGAGTTGCGGCTGCTACCACGCGATCATGCCCACGGATTATCTTCCCCGCGAGGCCTGGCCCGAAGGCTGGGACCAGAATGACTTTGAGGTGTACGGCGAGCGGTTGCCGGGTCTGCTGAAGTTGAAGGATGGACCCGCTGACGGGCGGATTGCGATTAGCATTCGCGGCGACAGCCACCGCTGTAAGGGCGTGTCCGTCGAGCGTGAGGCCGCGCTACCCCCCGCGTGGTCGGTGGTGTCGGCGGTCGCGGCGGATATGGCGGCGTTGAAGGCGCTGCCGCTGCCCGATGGTGCCGAGACGTCCTTCTACCACACGGAAGGCCGCCGGAAGGGCTTGGTGAAGGGGGCTTACAAGCCCATGGAAACGGCACTGTTCGGGCTCTGGGCCTGGGACCACAATGTGGGTCAGGACCGGGAATACGGTCCCAAAGAAGAGGCGGGTCGGCGCTTCTACACGACGCTCTTCTTCAAGCACAAGGAAGAATCCGACATGTGGCACTTTGCCCGCTACCTGGAACATAACGGCTGGAAGCCGTGACCGCCTGTCAGGCGAAAGGAATTTGCATGCTTAACATGATATTGCCCCTTGCGATCGCCCTCGCGGCCGGCGGCAACTTCGATCAGTCTCATGCCGCGCTCGACTCAATACTGAAGGCGCGCGTGTCGCAGGGCCTCGTGGACTATAAGGGCCTTCAGGCCGACAGGGCCCCGCTCGACGCGTACCTGGCCCAGGCCGGCGCGGTACCCATGGCCGAGTTCCAGCAGTGGACGCGGGAAGAGCAACTGGCTTTACTGATCAACGTGTACAACGCCGCGACCCTGCAGCTCATCATCGACGGCTACCCGGTGGACAGCATCAAGTCCCTCGGGGGTCTGGTGAAGAGCCCCTGGTCCAGGGAGATCGTGCAGCTTTTCGGCAAGAAGATTTCCCTGGACACGCTGGAGCACAAGATCATCCGCAAGAACTACCAGGAACCCCGGATTCACTTTGCCGTCGTGTGCGCGGCCATGGGGTGCCCGCCGTTGCGCGCCGAAGCCTACACCGGAGCGCGGCTCGAAGAGCAGCTCGACGCGCAAACCAGGGAATTTCTTACAACCCCCGCCAAGAATCGCGTGGACGCGGAGAAGAAGACCCTCTGGCTCTCGCCCATTTTCAAGTGGTACGGGGACGACTTTGAGACGACGTCCAAGTCTCTGGCGGCTTTCGTCGCGCCGTATATCGGCGCGGCGGAAGGCGCCAATCTGGACGACTTCGCCATCGAGTACACCGATTACGACTGGTCGCTCAACGAGCAGGGTAAGGCGCGCTGAATGCGTATTCTCTGGATGGGCGACAACGATGCCTCGCCGCTTTCGGTCTGTGACTGCGAGGACAAGCTCTTATGTGTCAACGGGTACGCGGCCTTCCGCACGGCCCTGGCGGGTGCTCAAGTCGCCGGGCAGGACTGGGTATGCCTGATCGATTTCGATTCGTCGGGCGGGCATGCGCAGGCACTGGCCCTGTTGAAGCACGCCTACCCCCTCGTGCCTGTGGGTCTGGTGACCCGAAACGAAGACCGCGAAGCCGCCTTTGCGCTCTTGCGCAGTCGTGCGGTGGATCGCGTGGTGCCCGCTTCGGATCTCCATGAGAACGTGGATTTCCACATCGAGTCGCTGGCTGAGCACGGGCGGCGCCTGCGGGAGCTCCAGTCTTGTCTGGCGCCCCTGCGGGGCCTCACCCTGCTGGTGACGGGCGCCACCGGTTTTCTTGGCGGCCATTTCCTGCGCTACCTGCTGCGGTGTGGAGAGGCCCAGGTCGTGGCGCTCGTCCGTGGCACATCCCGGGCGCCCTTTGACCAGCGTCTGACCCACCTTCAGGACCTCTATCCCGCCCGTATACGATGCATCCAGGGCGACGTGCGCCTGCCGGGTCTGGGTGTCGCGCCCGAGGAACGCGACAGGCTATCGACCTCGGTGGACGCCCTCTGGCACCTGGCCGCCGATACCCGCTTCGAAGACGTGTTGCGCGAGGAGCTCTTCCGGACGAATCTGGAGGGCACGCGCAACGTGGTCGAGTTCGCCCGCGCACTCTCGGGACTGCGACGCTTTTACCACGTCAGCACGGCTTACGTGGCGGGTGACCAGTGTCCCGGCAGCACGATGCCGGAAGCCAGACTGGCGCGCCCCGCGAGCTTCAAGAATCCTTACGAGGAGTCAAAATTCGCGGCCGAGTGCGTCGTGGCGGAGTCGGGCCTTCCCGCGACAATCTTTCGCCCCAGCATCATCCTGGGGGAACGGGTATCCGGGCTCTGCGATGGCCAGACGGTCTACAAAGTCGCCCAGCTCCTGCGGCTTGCCCGTCTGAGTGGCCAGCGAAGCCACGCCCCTGGCGAACAAAGCTTTCGCGTGGTGGTCGATCCCGAGACAACGAAGAATCTTGTCTCCGCGGACGACGTGGTGTATCACATGCTTCGCCTTGCGGCGGAAGGGGCCGCGCCGGGTGGCTATCATCACCTGACCCATCCAAATCCAACGCCGATGGCCGACCTGATTTCGGTTATCGCGGGCGTACTGAATATCCCGGAATACGAAGCCGTGTCGACGCTGGACGGTGCGACCTTGTCCGTGTCCGAAGCGGTGCTCCAGCGTATTTCCGGGGTGTTCAAGCCCTACATGCTGAATAGCGATCCGGAGTTTCACCGGGGCTGTCCCGCGGCGTGGGCGCGCCCCCTGGATCACGAGGGGCTGCGCTTTCTGCTCCAGAGTTTTTTTGAGCAACACTACGGCTGGGAGTTTCAGCCGGGTGCGGCGACGGCATAGGCCATGCCGGATTCATTTCGAGAGCGACAGCGGGCGGCGAGCCGCCAGTACTTCACCGGCTATCTGCCCGGACTTCGGGGTCAACTTCTGATACCCGGGCTGCGTTCTCTCTCGTGCGCGCTCGGCGTGTCCCTGACCGATGTCGAGGGCGCCGCCTGGACACTGGTCGTGGCGTCCGGACGCCTTGTGGCGATTGAAGCGGGCACCGAGGCGGCCCAGTGCGTATTTATGCTGGAGTCGGGCACGTTGCTCGAAATCGTTACCGGAACCCTGCCACCGGACCGGGCCTTCTTCGACCTGCGGATTGAGATCGAGGGGGATATCGCCCTCGGCCTGCAACTGAGCACGGTGCTGGAGCCCTTTTTTGCGCAACATGCGTTTCGATTGAGTCATTCTTGAGACAGGCCCTTCCCCAGAGCAGAATCTTTTTCATCTCGGCCGTGTCCACCGTCGTGCTGCTCGCGTTCGCCCCCCTCGGCCTGTCGCGGCTGACGATCGACAACGGTATCGAGCAGTGGGTGGAGCAGGACGCGGACGCGCAGCGCTACGCCGACTTCCGAAAGGACTTCGGCGGCGACGATGACATTCTGATGGTGTACACCGGCGGCGGGCTGCTTTCCGAGACCGCTCTCGATCTCCAGATCGGGGTCTTGCAGGCGATCGAGGCGGTGCCCGGCGTGGACTCCGTGAAGAGCATTCCCTCGCTCTTTCGAGACGAGTTCGGCGCGGAAAGCGCGGAGGAGCTGGAGGCGGAGTTGCGCTCCTCGCCGTTCTACGAGCGTGTCATCGTTTCTCCCGATCGTTCCACCGGCGGCATGATCATCAGCGGTACCGCGCCCGTCGCATCCGCCGAGCGGCGCGCCTATGTCGCCGCACTGAAGGCGGCGGCCAGCCCCCTCCGACTTGTGGGGTGGTCGGTGCACTGGGCCGGTCCGATTGTGCTCAACGCGGCGCTTGACCGGGAGTCGGAGCGCGAGGCCCGGCGGCTCCTGCCCGTGGCGGCCACCGCATCGTGTCTGATCCTCCTTCTCACGCTGCGTTCACCGCGCAAAGTGCTGGCCGCGTTTATTGTTTCGGGACTCTCGCTCGTAATCACGCTCGGGCTCATGGGATGGCTCGGCCTGACCATGAACATGGTCACCGTGGCCCTTCCGCCCGTGCTCTGGGTGCTTTCCATGGCCTACATGGTCCACCTGCTCCGCTACCACGAGACGGCCCTGCTGGAGGGACGGGGCATTCGCGGTGCGGCGGACCGGGCGCTATCCGAGTGCGCCTGGCCTTGTCTGCTCGCGGCGCTTACCACGTCGCTGGGCTTTTTCTCGCTCTGCACGGCGGGCATGGCCCCCGTCCGGGAACTGGGAGTGGCGGGAGGTATCGGAATTCCGGTTGCGTTTCTCGTGGCGATGGGTCTCGGTCCGGTCCTTATCGTGGTGCTCGATTTGCGCGCAACGGCGCGAGCACCCCGGACGATATGGGGCTCCGGCACCGGCATACCCGGATATGAACGCCACGGCGGACGAATTCTCTGGGGGGCCATCGTGTTCACGTTGATATTCTCGCTGTTGGGCACGCGCGTGAAGACGGAGTCCAACCCCCTGACCTTTCTGGACGCCGATCACGAGGTGGTGCGCGATGCGGCGGTGATCAGTGAAAAGTTCTCAGGATTGTATACCCTGGAGACGATACTCCAGCTTCCCGGCTCCTGGCTGGACGAGCGCAATTGGCCGGCGATCGAGGCCCAGGTTGCCCAGCTCAGCGCCGAGCCCGGCATCGCCCGGGTCATTTCGCCCCTGGACTATCTGAAAAAGCTGCACCAGTGGTCCGCCGGCGGCGCGGGGGAGGCCTATCGGCTTCCGGAGAATCGCGAGGCCGCGCGCCAGCTCGTGGAGGCCATGTCGGAGGAGGCCCGGCAGCCGCTCAATTCTCTGGTGTCGCCCGACGGCGAACGGATCCGCCTGTCCAGCCTGGTGCGGGTGATGGACGGCGCTGAGCTGCTCGCGATCGTGGCGCGTTCGGATGACGCGCTGGCGGTTGCGCCGGGCGGAATCACCGGCTATCACACGGGTGTGGTGCTCCGCCTGGTGCGGGCCCAGTTCGGTCTGATTCAGACCCAGGTCAACAGCCTGGGCCTGGCCGTGGCCGTGGTTTTCTTGTGTATCTGGATCGGGCTGCGTTCAATCAAACTCATGCTCCTGTCCGTCGCACCCAATCTGCTGCCCATCGCCGGGTTGTTCGGCGCCATGGGGCTCTTCGGTATCCCCCTCGATCCCGCGACCGTCATGGTGGCCGCGATAGCGGTCGGCATCGCGGTGGACGATACCTTGCATCTGCTCTCGAGCTGGCGCGAGCGAATTGAAGGGGGAGAGGAGAATCGCGGCGCGCTTCACGCGGCCCTGGAAGTGAACACACCCGCAATGCTGGCGACGGCCATGACGGCCTGCGTGGGTTTCCTCGCACTCGGGCTGTCCAGCTTTGCGCCAATCCGCTACTTCGGGCTGTTGTCGGCGGGAACGATGGCGGTGGCGGTGCTGGCGGATCTCTGGCTGCTCCCGGTGACCGTGCTCATGAGCGAATCTAAAAAAATCCGGGGCGAGGGAGAGATCGAACGGAAATCATGATAAACGCGACAGAACATCTTCGGGAGACTCTCGATCTCCATTTCGACCCCGCCTGGGGCGCGCCCTACTGGCTGGAGACCGCGCGCGGTCTCGGCTTTGACCCCCGGCGTGAAATAGAAACGGTGGCGGATCTGAATCGCTTCCCAGCATTTCCGCCGCATGAACTCGCGGGCCGACCGGTGACGGATTTCATACCGAGGCGATATCACGATCAACTCTCCGGCTTTGTGACTGCCGAGACGGGCGGGGCAACCGGCGCGCCAAAATGCACGACCTACCACCCCGACGATTTCTACGCAGCTTTTGTCGCCCCATTTATTCACGCGGCGGAGCTGCTCCGCTTTCCCCGGGATCGAAACTGGCTCTTCGTGGGTCCCTCCGGTCCCCATGTGATCGGCAAGGCCGCCCGCTATTGCGCGGCGGCCCTCGGCTCCATCGATCCCTTCAGTGTGGATTTCGATCCGCGCTGGGTGCGTAAACTGCCCCAGGGCTCCCTGGGCCGAACCCGCTATCTGGAGCACGTGCTGGAGCAGGCCCTTCGCGTGGCGGCGGTGCAGGACATCGGCGTGCTTTTCAGCACTCCACCCGTGCTCGAAGCGCTGGGCCAGCGTATGCCCGCCGAAGCGCGCGAGCGCATCGCGGGCATCCACCTGGGCGGAATGGCGCCCGAGCCCGGCTTCTGGGCGCGGCTCGGCGAAGCCTTTCCCAACGCGGTGACCCTCTCGGGATACGGCAACAGCCTGGCGGGCGTCTGCCCCGAGGTGTTCGCCCGGGAAGGCGAGCAGCCGGTCTATGTGGCCCATGGCGCGCGGCTCATCGTGGACGTCTCGACCGAGCTCGGAGAAACCCGCGGTCCCGTGCGTTTTCATCGCCTCGACCGCGCGTGCTTCCTGCCCCACGTGGTGGAGGGCGATGAAGCCGAGCGCTGCAACGTGGATTCCGTCGAGGCGCTTGCACTCGGTTTTCACGCGACGGGCATTCGCGACCCCCAACCGGCGACCCGCTATCAGGCCACGCGCCAGGAGGGCTTGTATTGAGCGCGCACACCGAAAGCTTCACCGAAGAGCAGGTGCAATTCGCCTCGGGGTCCAACACTCTGGAGGGCATTCTTGCCTATCCCGACTGGGGCGAGCCGGAGACGGCCGTGCTGCTGCTGTCGCCCCACCCCCACATGGGCGGACGCATGGACAACAACGTGATAGCGTTCCTCGCGCAGCAGCTTGCCGCGGCGAGTTGCGCGACCTTGCGCTTTAACTACGCGGGCGTCGGCGGCAGCGCGCTGGACCTGCCGGCGGGTGATTCACCCTATGAATACTGGGCCCGCCTTGAAGAAAAAAAGGACTATCGCGGCGTAGTGCCCGATGCCCTCGCCGCTCGCGACTTCCTGCGGGGCGCCCTGCCGGAAGCGCGCCTGGGTTTCGTGGGCTATTCATTCGGATCCTGCCTCGCTGTGCTTCTCGCGGGAATCCATCCTCCCGCCTGGCTTGCCGCCCTGGCTCCCCCCGTGGCCCGTGCGCCCATGGTGGGAATCGAGGGCCTGACGATGCCCTGCCGATTCATTGCGGGTGACAGAGACTTTGCCTTCAGCCAGGCGGACTTCGATCCCCTGTTCGAGCGGGTGCAAGGAGAAAAGGAGTTCATATTGCTGCCCGGCTGCGATCACTTCTTCCGCAAGTGCGAAGCCCAAGTCCTGTCGGCGATTCTACCGTTGTTGGGCAGGGCCTCCCCATGAGAGTCGCCATCGCGCTTATGCTGCTTATCGGCCAATCGGTCCTCGCCCAGTCTCTGGCCGAACTGGAGGAGGCGGCGCGCGCTTATGACCGCGAAGCGGCGGAGGCCCTGCTGCCGGCCACCGCGCAGAACAACGAACTTGCGGCCAGGACACGGCTGCTCTGCGCGGAACTGTGCCGGATCGAGTTCGAGCAGCTTCCCGAGTCCGCGGTAACGGAGCGGCGCGAGATCGGGAAGACGATAGACGTCCACGCGGAGGCGGGAATGCTCCTCCTGGAGTCGCTGCCGGAATCGAGCGAGAAGTTCCGGATACGGGCCGATCTAATGGGAACCATGATCCGATCCAACTATCGCGCGGGAAAGATGAAGGGTGAGATGAAGGCGGCGGTGGAAGAGGCCCTGCGCCTGGACCCGGCAAATGCGAAGGCCATTGTCTCTCAGGCCAAAATGCTGATCTTCAATCCATCCGCTTCGGACAGGGAGCTGCAGGAGGGCGAGGCGCTGGTGCTGCGCGCGCTGGCGATTGATCCGGCTCTGGAGCAGGCCAGGCTCCTGCAGGCCCACGCGATGGACCGGCTCGGGGAACGTGAAAAAGCCGTGGCGATCTGGGAGGCCTGCCTCCAGGCCAATCCCGCATGCACACCCGCGCGCAAAGCTCTTGAGTCTGCGGATTCTCCGGATGCATCGGAGCGTGGGAACGTGAAATAATAGCGGGGCCTTGCGGGGGGCGGCGCACCCATGTGTCCCGCGGGCACTTCTCACACCCTTGACTGGATTGCCGTACTTCATGATCCCCCACCCCATCGACCCGCCCGGCCCCGGCCGCTTCCGTTCCCTTCGACCCCTCTTCAAGATGTGCCATGATCGCATCACGCCTGTGATGGACTGCTTCCAACGCTATGGGAATTTTGTGATGCTGGACGGGCTGGATGGACGCGTCTACCTCGTAAACGAGCCGGACGCCGTGCACGAGCTGCTGGCCGTATCCCATCGCGATGTGCGCAAAGACACCGGCCACCAGTTGTTCCTTCGACCCGTGCTCCGCAATGGGCTGCTCCTCAATGAGGGGGAAGCCCACTTGAAACAGCGGCGCATGATGCAGCCGGCCTTTCACACGGGCCGCATCGCCAAGTACGTGGAAACGATGGTTGCCTTTGCCGAGCGGACCTCGGGGCGCTGGCGGGACGGCCAGCGGATCGACGCCATGGGCGAGATGATGTCCCTCGCCCTGGATATCGTGGGGAAGACACTTTTCAATTCCGAGATCGCCGAAGACAAGCGGCACATCGCGTCCGCGATTGAAGATATCCTTCGGGCGGACAGCATCCTGCTGCTTCCCCATGGCCAACGGATCATTCGCCTGCCCTTTCCCCGTGCGCGGCGATTCTGGCGGGCTATCGCCACGCTGGACGATATTGTGTTCCGGATCATCGCGGAGCACCGGGCTTCGGGCGGCGAGGGGGACCTGCTCCACATGCTCCTGGAGGCGCGCGACGAGGAAGACGGCAGTGCCATGACCGACGACGAGTTGCGCGACGAAGTCCTCACGCTTTTTCTAGCGGGCCACGAAACGACCGCGAGCACCATGACGTGGGCCTGGCGTATGCTTGCGGAGAACCCCGAGGTCGAAGCGCGCTTTCATGGCGAGATCGATCAAGTGTTGGGTGGCCGTCCGCCTGTCATGGAGGATGCCGAGCGGCTCCCCTGGACGCGACAGATCGTGGAAGAGACCCTGCGCCTCTACCCACCCGCGTACTTCTTCGGACGGGAGACCCTGCGCGAGATTGAGATTCTGGGCTACCGCATTCCACCGGGTTCGCAGGTGCTGTTGAGTCCGTTTGCGACTCACCGCGACCCGCGCTTCTTCCCCGACCCCCAGCGATTCGATCCCGAGCGTTTCAGCGCGGAGCAGCGGGACAGCCGTCCGCGCAACGCCTGGTTTCCCTTCGGCGCCGGGCCGCGAAAGTGCATCGGCGAACGTTTCGCCATGATGGAGGCCATGCTGGTGCTCGCGACGATTGGACAGCACTGGCGCCTCTGCGCCGAGGGTGCGCCACGACCGGCGATTGACCCGAGGATTACGCTGCGACCCAAGGGGGGCATGCCGCTCACGGTCCAGCGGCGGGGCGCGTAAAAGGGGGACTGTCCGGCACGAACGGGTCCCGGGACAGGGGAAATGTCGTTGGGTGTAACGGCTCTATTTACCGTGGGAGGCCCGTCAGGCGTGCAGTATTGTCCCCCTTTTTAAATGCGCGGGACGGTCCCGAACGCGCAGCGGGTTTTTCTTAAGCGGGGTGGGCTGTTGGTCGATGGTGCCCTTTGTGTCAGCAGCGGGCCCTTGCGTTCAGGACGGTCCCGTAGCGGTGCTTCAGCGTACTATCTTCCGGTGGAGTAGCAGTCCGCACATGAGCAGCGTCAAAATTTCATTGCCAGCGTTGTGTTGGGTGCTCTTTGCAGGCTGAGTGCAGCCAGGAACTTCGCCTTCGCCTTCGCCTTCACCTTCACCTTCACCTTCACCTTCACCTTCACCCTCGCCCTCGCCCTCGCCCTCGCCCTCGCCCTCGCCCTCGCCCTCGCCCTCGCCTTCACCTTCACCTTCACCCTCACCTTCACCTTCACCTTCACCTTCACCCTCGCCTTCACCCTCGCCTTCACCCTCGCCTTCACCCTCGCCTTCACCTTCGCCTTCGGCGGCGATGACTTCGTACAGATAGTCTCCGGAGGCAGCACTCAGCCGTCCCAGGCTATCCTCGGCAATAGCGTATAGGGTATTGGTGCCGGACTGCAGCGGTCCGATGGTGGTGGAGAAGAACCCCTGGATGTCCGCACTGGTCGTGATCATGAGTGAGGCATTTGCATAGATCCGGATGCTGAGTCCGGGGCCGGCGCTGCCGCTGATCAGAGGCATGGTTTCGATCGCGGGGCCAAGGGGTATGGTGCCGCTCAAGGCGGGTGGTGCCGGCGGCAGCTGGCTGGTGAGAAACATCTCCCGTGCCTCAATCGCACCCGGTGTGACGATAACGTCGATGTCTTGCGGGGTGTAGTTGGGCGCGGTGGCCCTGGCCTGATAGATACCGGGCGTCAGAAAGGTAAAGGAGTACAGGCTGCTCTCTGGATCGAAATCGGGGATGATGCCAAGATCCAGCCCGGCCTGCAGCAAGGCGGGAGTAGCGGTGCCAAGCGGCAGGTTGTTGCCTTGATCTTTGATTCGCAGGTATATGCTGCCCGGAAAAGCGCTCTTGCCCAGGAAGGGCTCGACAATAAAGGGCACCGCAGCCTGCTTCTGACTTTCCGCGCCGCCAAACGATTTGGCATCCGGGGGTGCGGTGCTGAGTCGGGCCAGGATCTCGCCGCTGTTGAAAACGTCCCAGTCGTTCAACTGGGCCACCAGGGTCTGGCCCGTGGTGTTGCGCAGCACGAAGGCGTTGTTCAGGTTGATGCCCTTGCCGTCGTCGCCATCATCATCGTCACCAACGAATCCGCCCACGTCGCGGAACTGGTTAAAGCCGGAGATCTCCAGGGCGCTGGCCGAACCTATTTCAGGCAGTTCGACGGGCCCCGTCACGCCGTCGGGCGCGTGGACGTAGATGGCATCGCGAAGTATGCCGGTAAAGAGATTGCGCGTGATCCGGATACCGGAATCGACGGCCTCTACACCGACTTCAACGCCCGTAAAGGTGGACTCCTTGATTCGACCGCGTGAGGACTCGGGTCCCGTCACGAGGATGCCGGTGGTGTTGAGGTTGAGTCCACCGTCGAAATACAGCTCTTCAATTTCCATTTCCACATTCGGCATGTAGAGGAGGACGGCAGGTGCTGTTGCCCCAACAGGGACCCGGATCGTAAGACCTTCCAGCTTTACGTTGTCGGCACCCGTGATGATGTAGGGCGATTCACCGGGCAGGGGTGCAAATTCGACGATGACCTGACCATCGCCGCCCTTGCCCTCGGTCTCGCCCACCTGGAGCTCAATTTCGGGTTGGAACACCAGTTGTTCATTGTAGATGCCCGGCATGACGGTGATGGCGTGCTCGCCCTCCAGAGCCGCCGCGTCGATGCCGGCCTGAATGGAGCAATAGGGGAATTCGGCGGATCCGTCCTGGAAAGTGGCACAGCTCGGGGCGTTGATATCCACGATAATATCATTCGCCCAGGCGCGGCACAGCCCGAGCGCAACCAGCACCGGCAGCGCGACGAGAACCCCACCCCCGTTAAGGAATTGACGAACCATAGTTACCTCTATTTTACCTTATTTCGGAGAAATTTCCGATACCGATGACCCACGGGAGCCTCGGTGCGCTGCCTTGCTTATCTTCAGAAATACACCACAGTGGAAAGCATCAGACGATGGCGCAGTTCGTCGTCGTCAAAGCCCGCCACGCCGGGGTTAAGATCGCCGTTCACGCCCGGGCCGTAACGCATCTGCCAGGCCAGATCGATATTGACCCGCTGGCCAATGAGCACACCCGCGCCGAGGGAAAGCCCGTAGAACTGATCGGCATTGCCATCGCCTTTGCTGAAGTAGTTCCGGCTGGAGCGACCCGAAGCCGGCTCTTCCTCATAGGAAAGTCCGCCGCGCAGGGTCCACAGCCAGGGGAGATCCTCGCCCGGTTCTTTGGGAATGAAAACATATTCCGCGCCCAGCCGCACGGCCCAGGTCGGATCAAAATCCGTTTTCTGAAACGGATTATCGCGATCGGTGCCATCGACCATGGAAAAGCGGCGTCCCTGACGGTCTTTTACGACGAGATCGTTCCAGTCGGTGCGGCTCACATCGAGCCCCACAGTCAGGCGGTCGTTGGGACGCCATGCCAGGCCCAGCGCGAGGGTGTCGGGAAAACTGATCTCGCGCGTTTCGCGGGTGGCGTTTCCATTGAATAGGGGCCGGTTGCCACCGAGTCGAAAGCGCAGTTCGCGATCCTGAGCGGCATAGTCCGCCGTGCCGGTAAAGGCCGTGTCGTAGCGCAGGCCGAAACTCCAGCGGGGGTTGGGCTTCCACAGCAGGCCGAGCGTGAAATTTTCGCCGCTGAAATCCTCATAGGACTCGCTGGAAAAACCGCGCGACAGCGACGTCGATGCGCCGAGGAGGGAGACCCCGTTCACCCGCGTAGTCTGCTTCCAGCCGTTGTCCGACAGAAAGGTGCTGCGCCAGAGATTCAGCGCGGCGCCAATGGATAGCTTGCGGGTCAGTTCGATGGCGAATGCGGGCGAGATCGTGCTCAGGCTGCCTTCCTGATCAAAGCGGAGCGTGGTGCGTTGATTAAGCAGCACCGGCGGCTCCAGATTGAGAACCGAGGCGCCGGAAACGCGCCCCTCGAAGGACTGGTTGAAATCGAAGCGGCGCTGGTAGCTGAGCGAAACCGTGGCATTGCGATCGAAAATGGGCCGGGGCAGCGGCGCGGTGAAACTCAGAAAGTTCAGGTCGGAAAAGTCGTCTTCAAAATCCCCCCCGAATCCTGGCTCGGAACTTGCCGAAAAATCATGACGCAGTGTGAGCAGGGAGCCTACGATGGCGACCTCGGGCCGCTCCAGTTGCACGAGGCCTGCCGGATTCCACGACGCTGCGGTCGCGTCGTCCGCAATGGCGATGAAGGCATTGGACATGCCCGCCGCACGCGCGCCCGCGCCCACGGGATCGGGCGTGGGGGGGATGGCGCGATCGGCCCCGAGCCCGCCGGCGTTCTGGGCGGCGGCGGGTAGCGCGACAAGTGCGAGCGCAACGAGGGCGGCGCGATAGTTACTTGGTGATGACAAAGTCTTGCACCTCAATCGCCGTCTGGCCCTGGGGCAGGCGAATGGTCGACAGGGTTGGGGTTACCCCGTCGAACCAGCCTTCGGCAATCACTTCGGCCGGAGCACCGAGCAAAGCGCCCGTTACCGGGTCATGAATTTCTTCTCCCTGACGGAAGAGGAGACACTTCATTTTCGGGCGTACCCGATCACGCTGAGAAAGGTTGGAAATGGCCGTGTCCGCGCTCCGGACACTCGCCACCTGGCCCTGAACCCGGGGAAACTCCTGGAGGAAGCGCAGCGCCAGATCCGCCACGAGGGTGCGGAGTTCCTCCCGCGTATTGGCGCGCCCCGCTATGTCGGCGTAGCCCATGAGTTGGGAAGTTTCGAGGCTGATGGCCTGAAGTATGATTTCGACCGATTCCGCGTCCTTGCGGACCAGACCCACGGCCATCATCTCCGCCGGCACGATGTCGCGCAGGGGCGAAGCGCCATGGCGCGAACCGGCGGCGGCGGCGAGTTCCTGCTCGGTGAGGACTTCGGGCAGGGCGTCGCGCGCGACGAGATCAAAGCGGCCCTCGTCATAGAGCACACGGTTTAGCTCATCGGCAATGAAGGTCTCTTCGGCCTGGGCCACGCGGTTGGGGCCCTCCCAGATATTGCCGAGGATGGCGAGGCTAAGCCGGTTGGAAAGCTGCTCTACGTCGGTAAGCACGCGGTCGATATCGGCGCGCGTTTCAACGCGATTGCCCTGCTGGTCTTCCAGCACGGCAATCATGGCAACCGGCCCTGCTTTGGGCAGCGCCACCCGGCGGCTTAGTCGTTGGCTGCCGCGCACAGGCAGTATGTCGACGGGGGACTCGTTGAGGGTCAGGCTCCGGACTCCCGCTGGTGCTTCTATTTCAATATCTACCACGATTTCTTCGCGCAGGTAGCGCTGGCCGCTGGCGAGATTGGCCAGGGTAACCTTGGGCGTGCCTTCTGTCGCCGGTTCTGCGAGGGTCACAAGCGGCGCGAACACGGCGGCAATGCGTGCGTCGGCGACCTTCAGGCGATCGGCAGGCAGGGGGATTGTGGACGTATTGCCCAGTGCATCTTCCGCAATGCACACGAGGGGCTGGGCCAGATCCGGCGCCGCGAGAGCCACGCGAAAGCGTTGTCCGTCGGCGCTCTCCGAAAGCGTGGCGGACACGCCCGCAACCGTGAGGCGCGCGACACCCGCGTGATCGCTCACCGTGCCCTCAAGAACACCCGGTAGCGTCGCCGGGAGATCCAGACTCACGGCCGGGCCATCGAAGTCGCCGTAGACCTGCCACGCACTTTCCGTTTCGAGTCCGGCGACATCCCGTGCCCGAACGGCAATTGTATTGGTTCCGGGGGCGATGGTGACCGTCGCGGAGGTGTCGATAGCCCGTGCGGGAGCACCGATATTCAACGCGCGCCCGTCTACGGTAATGGTGTCGATGTAGGTGTTGTCCTCAGCGCGCAACATCAGGGTGGCCGTCCGTGTGGACAGGCTCGTCGGGTGCTCGCCTTCAAACGAGAGCGCGGGCGCCACGGTGTCGCCCTCGCTCAGTTTCTTGCGTGTCTCGCGAAGATACCATTCCGCTCTGGCGGAGGGCTGCTGGGCCTGGCTGCTTTCGAGGCGGGCCGCCGCTTCCTCATAGGCGCCCTGATGATAGAGGGCTACACCGAGCTCCCGATTTGGGAAGTATTGTGCCGTGAAATGGAGCCCATAGGTTCGCGCCCACCGCTGATCCAAATCCCGCTCGTTCAAGGCGGTCTCAAAATCGCGCTGGGCCTCGGCATAAAAGCCACCGTCCAGGAAAGAGCGACCCCGTTCATAGTAGCTCCACCAGCGCCCGCGAAAGGGGCCCTCGGTAACACCATAGGCCACCCCCTCTTTTTCAAAGCGTGCCGTGTCCGAGGCGCAGCCCGAGGCGGCCAGCGCGATCAATAGGAAGATGCGCTTATCCATGGTCGACCTCGGGTCGGGGCGTTGCCTCCGCGTGCCAGCCCTCGGCAGGTACCGTCGCATCCGCAGGGACCAGGGTCACGCCGGCGGTGGACGCGCCAATGGGCTCGGCAATGGTGGCCGAGATGCCAGGCAGGGTGTATTCCGGGCCGGGGCCCGTCATAAGCTTCAGGGACATGCCCGCTTTCAGGCCAGCATCCGTGCCGATATTGATTCGGAGTCCTTCGTCGGTCTGGCGTACCTGGCCCCGAAGGGGATAGGCCTTCTCCAGCGCGGTCACGACAGCCCGGCCGATTTGCTCCACCAGCGGCGCCAGTGCCGTCGCACGGTTCAGGGGGAATTCGCCCGCGGGGATGCGGCGGCTGGTTTCAACGTCCACCAGAGATACGGAAATGGCCTGTTCGCCAAAGACCGTGTTGGCCTGGCAGAGGACGGCCACGCGCGCGCCCAGGAATTCGCCGAGGCGGACCGTGTCCTCCGGCGCGCTCAACTGGGCGGAGAGTTCCTGTTCCGAAAGGAGCGACGCGGTAATGCTGCGATCGACCACGTCCACGGGCCGGTCGGTCTGGGCAAAAAGCGCCGTGCTCAGGCGCCAGGGCAGAACGTCCGCCAGACCGGAGTCGGCGGCGATGGCGCTGTTGCCCACGTCGACCGGGGGGATCCACACCCGCATCGGACGGCTCGTCCAGCGGTCGGTGATCTCCACTTCAGGCGCGCGATCGCGGAGATCCCGCAGCCGCGCGATCTGGGCGCTCAAATCTTGGCGCGCCTCCCGGGCGAGCTCCCGTTCGGTTATTTCCAGATAGCCTTCGGCCACGACCGCGCTCTGGGCGTTTCCCGTACCGGCCGCGCGTTCGAAGGCGGCGCGGGCCTCGGCCACTTCGCCGAGCCGGAAGTGGGCCGTTCCCAATGACTGCCAGAGCCGGGCGCGCTGCCAGTTGTAGTCGAGGTCATTTTCATCGAGCTGCGCCAGTCTATCCCGCGCTTCGCTCCAGTGTCCCGCCGAGAGATCGGCGGAGGCGAGCAGAACCGAGGCATAGCTCGATTCATCCTGACGTGCCGCCTCGGCGAGGTCCTCGGGGGCGTCGCTGTCATTGCGGGCCTGGGCCACGGCGGCATGGCCTTCGGCGGCGCGCACGGGATCCTCGATGGAAGCGAATGCCGTTTCGGCCTCTTCCAGTTTGCCATCGAGCAACAGGGCGTACCCCAGGCCATACCGAACGCGGTCATCGGCGGCGCCGCCGGCGAGTGCTTCCTGAAACGCTCTAGCGGCGGCCTGATAATTACCCTGCTCCAGCAGATTCCGGGCCTCGGCCTGTGCCGTGTTGGCGCCGCCGGAGTGGAGGCCTGTTTCCAGCAACGGAAAGAGCACCGCACCCAGTACCACGGCCAGCAGGGCCGCCGCAAAAGGCAGAAGGACGCGCCGCCGGTCGCGCCCGGAACGTGCGGACTTTTCCCGCGTCCGGCATGCGCGCAGCGCATCCGCCAGGGCCTTTGCCGAGGGGTAGCGCAGGTCCGGATCGGGCGCCAGGCAGGCTTCCACGATGCGTTCCAGCCGCGCGTCGACGCTGGGCATCAAATCCCGGAGGGGGCGCCAGTGATTGTCCAGAATCGCGGCGGTCGTTTCCTCCGGCGTTGGCCGGTCGAAGGGCAGTTGCCCGCTCAGGAGCTGATAAAGGGTGACGCCGATCGCAAAAATATCGGAGGCCGGTCCGGCGATTTCGCCCCGCAATTGTTCCGGCGCCATGAAGGCGGGGGAACCAATCACCATCCCGTTCGCGGGAGTCGAGTGCCGGTAGAATCTGGCCAGGCCAAAATCGCAGAGTTTGCCGCGCCCGCCGTCGCTCAAGATATTCGCCGGCTTGATATCGCCGTGGACAATGCCCCGGCCATGGGCCTGGGCCAGCGCTTCGGCACAGGGGATGAGCAGCTCCAGCGCCTGCGTGGCGGGGAGACCGCAAGGCGCTTCGCGCAGCAGGTCCGCTGCGCTTCTGGGCAGCATCTCGAGCGCAAAATAGCAGTTGCCGTCCACCTCGCCCCAGCCAAAAACCTGCACGACGCCGGGCTGCTCGCCGAGCTTCGCCAGCACGCGGGCCTCTTTGAGCAGATCCGCCCGGGCGACGGAATCCTCCGGGTACCGGAGCATCTTGAGGGCGACCAATCGGTCCAGGTGGATGTCACGGGCCGTGTAGACGGCCCCAAAGCCACCGCTGCCGAGTTTGGAGAGGATATGGTAGTTGCCCGCCATCCGGCCCAGCCAGGGGTCGGATTGGGCCGCTGCCGGATCGAAGGCCTGGGTTCGCGCTCGCGAATCCTCCGGCGGCTGATGGGGCATGGGGTTGTTGGCTACCACGTGTACTGTTTCCCGGTCCAAAGACACTTCAAGCATAATCGCATATTCGTTGCACATATCATCGGACGGGCGGTCCGGTGATTCGCTTACATTGACCGCCTCTTTTCCACTCCACTATACTGCCCTGCAATTGGGCGACACGGGAGTACCATGATCGAGCGAGCGCAATGGACGGTGGAGATCCAGGTGGAATCCGGCCCGCACCAGGGGCGGCGGATCGGGCTTTCCGGACCCGAAATCCGCATCGGTCGGGGAGCGGACAACGAAGTTTCCCTCGCCGACGACCACACGGTATCCGAGCGTCACGCCCGTATCTATGTCGATTCAGGCCAGTGGTTTGCAGAAGATTGCGGCAGCCGAAACGGCCTCTTAGTCCAATCGCTTGACCAGCTTTCCCGTATTTCTGTCCCCCTGCCCCTGCAACCCGAGACTGTCCTCGTCCTCGGCGCGACCCGCCTCCGGGTCGTGCTTTCGGAGGTCCACACCAGCACCGCCGCGTCACCCGAACCGGTCATCGCGGCGACGGTGCTGCAAATCGCCTTTTCCGAAGGCCAACTGCGCTACCGGCTGTCCGGAAGCGACCCCCTGTCGCGGCAATATACCATCGACTATCCCGATTCGCTGGCTTCCCGCATTGGGCGAGACCTCGCCCGGATAGCCCAGCGCGGAAACGCGGGGTGGTCCGGCGGCATGGCCGAGCTGCGGGAACTGGGAACCCTGCTGGGTGCGCAAATTATACCACAACGGGTCCGCGAACGGTTGGAGGCGCTTCCCAGCGATGGGCTGATTGTGTCCCATGACAGCGAGTTGATTGATGTTCCCTGGGAGCTGGTGCTTTCGGGGGAACTCCTTTGGTGTGAACGTTTTGCCCTGGGTCGCCAGGTGGTTCTTGGCGACCTGAGCCAGCGTATGGCGATCCACGGAGCCCCGAAGCGCCAGCGCATGCTGATTATCGCCGACCCCCGGGGCGACCTTCCGGAGGCCCGAGAGGAGGCAGAGACTCTGCTCT
This sequence comes from Candidatus Hydrogenedentota bacterium, assembly GCA_016791475.1. Lineage (NCBI taxonomy): Bacteria > Pseudomonadati > Candidatus Hydrogenedentota > Candidatus Hydrogenedentota bacterium. The sequence goes on along the minus strand of JAEUWI010000049.1, from coordinate 3,308 downwards.
GGTCACTGGAATCAGGGCGCAGTTTCCTGGATGTGGACTTCCTGGCCGGTGGGCGGGCCACCCAGGTCGCGGTGCTCCGGGCCATGGAGTCGGCCGACCTCGTCTATTATATCGGCCACGGGGTCTATGATCCGGAGCGCCCCGAGGCCTCGGGCTGGCAACTGAGCGATGGCGCACTCGGACCGGCGCAAATTCGCAGCCTGTCCCGTCCGCCACGGCTCGTCTTTTCCAACGCGTGCAATTCCGCGGAGGAGACCCCGCAGAAAAAGGAGCACATGGGCCACGCCCCCAACACAGGGCTGGCCTCGGGGCTGCTGCTGGCGGGGGTTGGGGCCGTGGTGGGCGCACGCTGGCCCATACGCGCGGAGAGCAGTGCGGCCCTCGCCAACGTATTCTTTCACCGATTGCTTCGCGGAACTCCCATCGGCGCGGCGCTTCGGGAGGCCCGGATGGTAACCCGGCGTGCCCGGGGTGACGATGATCTTTCCTGGGCCGCGTTCATTCTTTACGGCAACCCTGTGCAGCGACTGGCGCCCATTGCGCCGGAAGCGGCATGTAAGTAAACTGCGCCCCATGTCGTCTCATAGTTACAGAACAGACAATGAACTTATCGCGGCCTGCCTGGCGGAAGAGCCAGCGGCCTGGGAAAGTTTCATGAGCCAGTACCGCCGGTTGATCCGGTCCACCTCGGCCCAGTTGCGCCGGCGCTATGAGGTGGCCAGTATCGACACGGATGATCTGGAGCACCACATCTACCAGAAACTGCTGGAAGATGACCGCCGCCGGATCCGGGCCTGGCAGGGCCGGGCGAGGTTTTCCACCTACCTGGTTCAAGTGACCCGCAACCTGGTGATGGATTATTACGCCTTGCGAAACAAGGGCCCCCTCGCCGAGGAGTATCAGGTCTGCGAAGAGGTCGAGCACGATGCCGGCGAGGATGAAGAACAGTCGCTGCGTCGCGCGGCCCTGGAGACGGTGCTGAGGTCGCTTCCGGAGAAGCAGGCTCTGCTGATTCGACTGAGACTTGAAGGGAAGACGCTGCAGGAAATTGCGGAGATAACCGGCAGACCGCTGGGTACCATTTCGGTGGAAAACTCGCGGGCGCTGACCAAATTGCGGACGGGCATACTCGCCCTGATGAACGAGCACAACCATGAAGAATGAAAGCACGACATGCCCCGGCGATGAACTCCTGATGGACGCGGCCCTGAGCGCCGCGGCGGGCACGATTACGTCCGGCGATGTGCGTCGGGCCATAGAGCATGCCGCCGTGTGTGATGCGTGCGGGGAGGCCCTGGCGCTCTTTTCGGGGCTTCGCCGGTCGGCCAAGCACCCAACCGTGGATAGTGCCCGGGGGCCCTGCCTCGACGACAACGATCTGGCGGAATATGTCGACGGCGTGATGTCCTGGGAAGACCGCGTGACGGCGGAGGCCCATCTGGCGACCTGCGGGCATTGTGTCCGTAGCGTTGCCGACCTGCATACGCTCCTGGCGGCGGCACAACCGGCCCAAACCGCCCCGCAACTTGTCCTGGCGTGGCTTCGCGACGGCCTGAAGGTGGTCGGGGCGGCCGTGGAGACCTTCACGGCGGTTCCCCTTGCCGCCGTGCCGGTGCTGGACGGCTCATTGTGTCCCAAGGTTCTGTCCTGGGACCTGGACAGTGCGGCCGGTCCGATCCGGGTCACGGTGCAACACGACAGGGGGGAGAAGGCCACGCTCCGGCTCGTTTTTGAAGGAGCCCCCGAGCCGGGGAGGCGTTGTCGGGTCCACCTGAAGAGCGGGGGCGCGCTCCTCGAAAGCCGTACCCTCGAATCAACAGGGGCGGTGGAGTTCTCCGAGCTCGATACCGAAGACTACGAAGTCGAGATCGACGCGGCGGGCGGGAAAACGACCTTTCTGTTCTCCCTCGCACCGGGGGAGTAACCCTCCGGGCCGGATGTAAGTAAAGCCCGCCTCTCTCCGTCTCGTGCCCCAGGAGCCCGGCATTTCGCCGCGGCCACTGAACATGAAAGATACGGAGAAACTTCGATGATTCGTACTATCCAACCGACCCGGCTTCTGGCTTCGGCACTGGTGCTTGTGGCGGCCCTGGGGCTCACCGGATGCCCGGTGACCGTTGACCCTCAGGACGGAACCAGGCTCACCATGTTGCTCGGCGCGAGCGATGGCTCCTTCGACGCCGCATCCGTCAAGGCGCTGGACACGAAGGCCCGGGTCGTCCCGCAAGATGAGATCGATTCGCTCTTCGTAAATCTGGACGAAATCCGCCTGATTCGCCTGGTGAATGGTTTGAGCGAGTCGCTCTCCGTTTTCTCCGACCCGCTGCAGGTTAACTTGCTCGACCTGATGGGCGTCCGGGATGTGCTGGACTCCGTTGTGGTGCCCGCGGGCGACTATACGGAAGTTGAGCTGCGCCTCTCCGCGCCGCGACTCAGGCTCGCATCGACACCCGATGCCTTGATTGATAACATCGCCCTTCCCGACGGCGGAATTCTGTCGGTAAACGTGAACTTCACCGCCACTGAAAACGGGACCGGTCTTTTGCTCGTTGAGTTGGGCAACATCAGCCTGGTGTCGCTGGAGGACGGCTCCTACCAGCTCGTACCGGATCTGCGGGTGGACCTCTTTGACACTTCCGTGGAGGCTCGGGCCATCGGTGTGATCGAGAGCATCGATACCGCAGCCAAGCGCTTCGTGCTCAAGCGGGACGCCGCAGCCATCACGGTCGCCTTTGACGCCGCCACGATCTTCACGCCCAGCGACTTCGACGCGCCAACCGGGTCGGCCGCCGATCTCGCCGTCGGTTTGAGAGTATTCGCGTCGGGAACGCTCGCGGTGGACGGCCATCTCGTATCCGACACAATCGTAATTCTCCCGGGCGGAAACCAGAGCCAGACGAACGAATTCTCCATCTTATTGTCCGGTGTCGGGTCGGCCCTGGGCGCGACAGGTAAGGCCGAGTACGAGCAGGAGGGCGACCGTCGCAAGCTGAAGATTGAAGCGGAAGACCTGGCATTCGCGGGACAGGTGGACTTGTGGGTTGACGGCGCCTATGTAGCGACGATTGAAAGTCTGGCCGGAAGGCCCGACGACAGCAAGAGAGACGACGGTATCGACGCGATCCTGGATACGCGACTGGGCGATGAAGTGCCGGTAGTGACTCCGGAGTCTCGAATCGAACTTTCAGAGGTGGAGACGGGCGCGATGCTGATGTCCAGCATCACCCAGTTGGGTGGCGAAGGCGAGGGCGAGGGCGAAGGTGAAGGTGAAGGTGAAGGTGAAGGTGAAGGTGAAGGTGAAGGTGAAG